>JAEUIK010000608.1 GCA_016793185.1 Planctomycetaceae bacterium
TTTGAACATCGGCGATCTTTTCTGTGGCCCGTGACGAACAGCGGCGAATTACTTGCGAGTATCGACCTTGAACAAAGGCTGCCCGAACTCGACCGGCTCGCCGTTTTCGACCAGAACGCCGATCACCTTGCCCGCGATCCCGGCCGGGATCTCGTTGAAGACCTTCATGGCTTCGACGATACACACGGTCGTATCGGGACCGACGTGGTCGCCGACCTTGGCAAAGGGGGGCGTGTCGGGGCTGCTCGCTGAGTAGAAGGTGCCGACCATCGGGCTGGTAATGACATGCGTGTTCGCGTCTTCGGCCGCGGGGGCAGGATCGCCCCCCTTGGGCCGGCTTTCGCCCCGGCTGACCGGCGCCAGCACTTCGGCATAGCCCGGTCCGACCGCGGTCACGGCCGCCCCCTGGCGGCGGAGGCAGACGCGGACGTCTCCCTGGCGCAGGTCGATCTCCGCCAGATCGTGCTCGTTCATCAGCTCGGCCAGGCGGCGAATCTTGCGCACGTCAAAGGCGTCACCCAGACTCGACGGCGTGATGCTCATGCAGTTCTCCAGGGTCACCGAGGTTCGCGTCGCCAGCCAGGGGACGGAACTTCGGACAATTGGCCTTCGCTGCTCAAGGGGTCGAATCGCGTGCCGCGCCGGGCGTTTCCCTGCTCAGGTCGCCGGCGCCGTCGAACGGATGCACGAGCATCAAGAGAGGACCGCCTCGTCGAAGGCTTTGGGAACACTCGTCAGGACCTCGTGCCCTGTCTTGGTCACTAGAATATCATCCTCGATTCGCACGCCACCCCAACCAGGCAGGTAAATCCCGGGCTCGACCGTGACCACCATTCCCGGCTTCAGGGGAAGATGCTGGCCGGCGGCCAAACGGGGCCCCTCGTGAATGTCGAGGCCGATGCCGTGGCCGAGGCCATGACCAAAATTGGCGCCGAATCCCGCCTTGGCGATGAGCTCGCGTGCCACGCGATCCACATCGTGCCCTGAGATCCCCGGCCGGATCGCGGCGATCGCCTGCTCTTGTGCGGACAACACAACTCTATACACGCGTTCAAGTTTGGCCGGGATTCTACCGGTCACCAAAACACGCGTCAAGTCGCTCTTGTAGAGCCTCCCGCTCGCTCCCCAGTCGATCAGGACGAACTCGCTCGAACCGATCAATTGCTGCGTCGGCCGGGCATGCGGCAACGCGGCGCGCGGCCCCACCGCCACGATCGGCGGAAAGCTCGAGCCCTTGGCGCCGAACAGCCGCAATTGATTTTCGAGATCGTCGGCGACCTCTTTCTCGGTCCGCTCAGGACGCAACGTCGCCCGCAAGACGGCAAACGCCTTCTCGGCAAACCAGATCGCCTGGCGGATCTCGGCGATTTCCTCCTTGTCCTTCACCTCCCGCAGCTGCTCCACCAGCCGAGCTGCGGTGACGACCGCCGTCTTGGGCAACTTTTCGGCAAGCTGGTCGCGAAAGCCGACCGTCATCGAATCGGCCTCGACTCCCAACTTGGCGATCTTGGCCGCCGCCAGCGCTTGGGTCACCCCCTCGAGCATTCCCATGCCGGGCGGGCGAATGAATGCGTCGAGGCCGGGACACTCTTCTTCGAGTTGCGTGGTGTAGCGGGGATCGCTGATGACCACCTGTCCCTTGGCATGCACCAGGAGATAGCTGTCGTCTCCGGTAAAGCCTGTCAAGTAGGTCACGTTCGTGAAGTTGGTGACCAGCAGCGCGTCGACGCCCAGGGCTTTCATCGACTTGCGGAGCTTATCGCGTCGGGCCGAAGCGGCTTCCATCGAGTTGGACTCCTGGTGAATTGAACAGGGGGCCGCGGAGCGACACGCCGGGCGCAACCTGCACGCGAGCAATGACTTTGCCCCCGCAACGCCGGGGCGGGACGACGCCGGCCAAACGGGACACCCCACGGCCGAACGTAGCAATTTGCTAGCAGTATTCACGCCGATTCGCAAGCTCTCCCGCGTGTCCGGCGGGGGCGATTCGATTTTTGTACGCGCGGGCTGAACTTTTCATGGACGCCGGTGCACTCCCAAATAGAATGGACGCAGCCGGCCTCCCCGCAGCCGGCAGGCTGGCCAGGCCAGCGCGATTTCCGCCGCGCCGCGCGCAGCTGCGACAACGACCCCTGGGGTGCAAGGAACGAGAACGCTTGAGACGGACGCATCTTCCCGGTCCCGCGCCCGTGCGCCGGACGAATCTCACTCAATTGATCCTCGATCAGCTCCGCGACTACGTCCTGAGTCACGGGCTGTTGGAAGAAGATCGGCTGCCGCCGGAGCGCGAATTGGCCGCGCAGCTGGACGTGAGCCGCCCCTCGCTCCGTAACGCGCTCGACTGGCTGGCCCAGCGGGGCGCGCTGCGCCGCGTGCAGGGAGGCGGCACTTTCTTGCAGTCGACATTTCTGACCGTGCTGGCCGAAGCTCACGTGGCGCACGCCGCGGCGCCCTCGAACAGCAGCGAATTGGCGGAGGCCCGCGGTTACCTGGAGCCCTTGCTGGTGCAACTGGCTGCCGAGCGGGCCAGCAGCGAAGAACTGGCAGCGCTGGCCGCCGATGCCGCTCGCGCCGGCCAACGGCTCGAGGACGTCGAATTCTGGCGGCTGCACGACCTGGCGTTTCACGCCCGGCTGGCGAAGCTCTCGGGCAATTCGATTCTGGCCGAAGCCTTGGGGGCGGCGCTGCATCAGACGGCCCGATCCGACCAGTCCGCGCCGCTCGATACGCGCAAGTGCCATGAACAGCACTCCGAAATCCTCGAAGCCCTGACGCGGCGCGATGCGGAAGCCGCCGCCCAGCTGATGCGTGAGCACCTGCAAGGCTGCCACGCGGTCGACGACGCGGCGGGACTGCGGGTCAGCGCGTAAACGGCCACCGCATCGCGGGCATCGCGTCGCTGGCACCGGCGGGCTACACTGGGTGCATGGATCCTGCCCGCCTCGAAAACCTCGCCCAGCAGCTGCTCGACGGCCAGTTAGAGGTCGCCGAATTCGTCTTGCAACTCTCCCGCGGCGTGATCGCCGATCTGGGGGTCGCCCAGGTCGACCTCGATCGGAATCGCCGCTGCGGGTTTCCGGAAGTGGTCTACGGCGCGGGCAAGCCGCCGGAAGCGCTCGTCAAGATCTTCGCCGCGTTGCTCGAGGCAGAAGGGAACGCCCTGGCGACGCGCGTCGCGCCCGAGCAGGCCGAACTCCTGCTGGGTCACTATCCGCAGGGACATTACAACGCCCTGGGGCGGACGTTCCGCATCGGCCACACCGGAACCGAGTGGGAGAGCGGGGGCACGATCGCCATCCTCACGGCCGGGACCAGCGACCTGCCGGTGGCCGAAGAGGCCAAGGAAACGGCGCTCTGGATGGGGGCCGAAGTTCGCATGATCTACGACGTCGGCGTCGCAGGTCCGCATCGACTCCCGGCGCGATTGGCCGAACTGGCCGATGTCGACGCCGTCGTGGTGATCGCCGGCATGGAAGGCGCGCTCCCGAGCGTCGTCGGGGGCTACGTCCCCTGCCCTGTGATTGGCGTCCCCACCAGCGTCGGCTACGGCGCGAATCTCGGCGGCGTCTCGGCCCTGCTCAGCATGCTCAATAGCTGCGCGGCCAACGTGTCAGTCGTGAACATCGACGCCGGCTTCAAAGGCGCGTACGTCGCCGGTCTGATCGCCAAGAACGCCGCGCGGAATCGCAGCCGGTAGGTCGCGATCGTTCGTTCGTGTCGCGTCGGTCGTGCTACACTTAACGACATGGCGACGACGCACGTCATCCGCGACGATTCACCCCTGCCGGTGCTGCCGCGCCGCGCCGTTGAGAGCAACAAGGGGACCTACGGACGCGCGTTGCTCGTCGGCGGCGCGCGGGGAATGACCGGCGCCATCGGACTGGCAGGCATGGCCTGCCTGCGTGCGGGAGCGGGGTTGGTCGAGCTGGCCGTCGCCCGCAGTTGTCAGCCGATCGTCGCCGGGTACGAGCCCTCCTACATGACCGTCGGGCTCGCCGAGGATGCCGAAGGCCGGCTTTCCGCCGCCGCGCTCGACGAACTGTGCGCGCTGGCCGACAAGGCCACGGCGCTCGGCTGCGGGCCGGGGCTGGCGCTGACCGACGAGACAACCACGATCGCGTTGGCGCTGTATGCGAGTTACGCCCGCGCGGCCGTCTTCGATGCCGATGCCCTAAACGCGCTGGCCCGGCATCCCGAGCAACTTTCGCAACACGCCGGACCGCGCGTGCTGACGCCGCATCCCGGCGAATTCGGGCGCCTGACTGGCAAGACGGTCGCCGAGATCCAGGGAGCGCGGATCGAGTTGGCCAGCAACTTCGCACGCCAGCACAACGTGGTCGTGATCCTCAAGGGGCACCAGTCCTGCATCACCGACGGCCGGCGGATCGCGCTCAACACGACCGGCAATCCAGGCATGGCCACCGGCGGAACGGGCGATGTCCTGACCGGCATCCTCACGGCGCTGTTGGCGCAAGGTCTCGAGCCGTATGACGCCGCGCGGCTGGCCGCCCACCTGCACGGCCTGTCCGGCGATCTGGCCGCCGCCGAGCTGGGGGAAACGTCGCTAATCGCCAGCGATCTGGTCCGACACCTGCCGGCCGCCTTCGTGGAACATGAACGGCGTAGCGGGGCGTGAGCAATCAACCGAGCCCTACGGCTGCAGTTCCGCGGCCGCGGGTTTCGCGTCGACGGCCGTGCGGCGATTTGATTCGGCCGACGGTGGCTTGTCGACTCCCGGCGCCGGGGCGATGTCGCTCACCGCGCCGTTCGTCGCCGCCGGATTGACGGCCGCTTCGGCCGCCTCGCTCGTCGGCCGCCAGTCGAGCTTCAGCTTTGTTCGAAAAACTTCCTCGAAAAACTCGCTGCGGCGGTGGGCCCCCCACAGGTCGACGTCGGGAAGCTGATCGGCCACCAGGCGCATCTCGATCTCGCGCGCCTTGTGGCGGACCTCGACCCCCTGCACCTGCTGGCTGTGGCTCCGATCGAAGCCCCCCGCCAAGCGCAAGATGGCCGCGCGCTGGCGCACGCGCTGCTGATCCTTGCGCGCCAGGTGCCGGAAGTTGTCGTGCTTCTTCTTCGGCGTCGAGCCGCGGTGGTAGCGGACCACGTTGGCGATCAGCTCCAGCTCGTGCGGCTGAAAGCCGGGCAGCCGGCTATTGAGGATCAGGTGATAACTGTGCTTGTGGTGGCGGTCGTAGTTGATCAGGTATCCGACGTCCTGCAGCTGCGCGGCCGCTTCGACGATGGCCTGGTCTTCGGGCGTCAGGCCGAAGCGTTCGGCCAACTGTTCGCAGAGCGACACGGCCAACCGCGCGACCTGCTCGCAGTGCGGTTGATCGACGCCGCAGCGGGCTGCGAAGCGGCGAATCTCGGCCCCCCGGTCGTGGGTGGTTCGCCCGACGCCGCCGAGCGAATCGTCGACCATCGTCAGCAGCAGGCCGTCGCGCACGCCCCCCGCGTGGACGTGCACCACGTTGATCTGGAAACGCCGCATCACGGCGTCGATGATCGCCAGCCCGGCCACGATGATATCCACCCGGTCGGGGCTCAGCCCGGGCACGGCGCGCCGGGCTTTCGGCGTCAGCTTGCGCAAGCGGTCCCAGAGGTGATGCACCTCGGCGCGGGTCACCTGGTAGCCGCGGACGGGGAGATCGCTTTGCCCTTTCGAGGCCATCACGATGGCCGCCAGCGAGGTGAAGGTTCCGCCCGAGCCGATCAGCATCGACGGCACGAACAACGGCTTCCGGGTGTGCTTGCGGAGCAGGCGGTCGATCCCTTCCATCTGCTTGACCGAGTCCTCGTCGGTCAGCGTCTGGCCGCCGCCGTAGAGCTCGCTCATCCGCACAGTTCCGAGCGGGGTCGTGTAGACCGCCTCGATCAGCTTGTTCGAAGCGAGCACGATCTCGGTGCTTCCCCCGCCGATGTCGACGACGCAGACGTTCTTGCCTTCGAGATCGAAGGCCCTGAGGACGCCGTAGAACGCGAGCCGGGCTTCTTCGCCGGCGCTGACCACGTCGATCGTGAGGCCGACTTCCTCCAGCGCCCGGCGGCAGAATTCGGGCCCATCCACGGCTTCGCGCACGGCGCAGGTGGCGATCGCGCGCACTTCGCGGACCTGGTAGCCCGCCGCGATCTGGGTCATCCGCCGCAGCGCCTGGATCGAGGCTTCAACGGCCCCCGGATCGAGGCGCCCGGTGGAGCTGAGGTTCTTGCCGAGGCGCGTCGCATCCTTCTCGTCGTCGAGGATGCGGTATTTCCCGTCGCGGAGTCCTTCGGCGACGATCAGGCGGATGCTGTTGGTGCCAATGTCGATCGCGGCCAGGCGCGGATTGAGATCGGGCGAGAGGTAGTACTGTTTGTTTTCCATGCGACCCAGCGCGGGACGAACGTTTCGCGGCGAGGCGCGGGGCCCGGGCGAGCTCCGTCGCCGCTGCCGCTACCCGCCTAAAGATAGCACAAACAGCCCATCGCCGTCGAAGCCCCGCTCATGTGGTGCGTAACCGCACGGTCGAAGCGGGGGCATTTGACCCCCCGCCAGGTGCGAGGAATAATCGCCTTTCCAGCGAGCCCCCCACCAGCCCTGCAACCTCCTGCGACCCGACCCGTGAAGCTGATTCGCGACCTGGCCCAATTACCCGACGAGCTGCGCGGCGGGGCTGTCGCCATCGGAAACTTCGACGGAGTGCACCGCGGACATGCGCGGATCGTCGAGCGCCTGATCGCGCAAGCCCGGCGCGTGGGGGGCCCCGCCGTGGTGTTCACCTTCGATCCGCACCCGGTGAGGCTGTTGCGCCCCGAGTCGGCGCCTCCCCCACTCACCTGGACCGATCGCAAGGCGCAGTTGCTTGTCGAGCTGGGGATCGATTCGATGATCGCTTACCCCACCGACGAACCGCTGCTGCGGCTCACGGCGCGCGAATTCTTCGACGAGATCGTGCGCGGACGCCTCGACGCCCGAGCGATGGTCGAGGGCCCCAACTTCTTTTTCGGGCGGGATCGGAGCGGCACCATCGAGGTGCTGCGCGAGTTCACCGCCGCCGCCGGCATGCAGCTCGAGGTCGTCGAGCCCGTCGTGATCGATGGCGATTACGTCTCGAGCTCGCGCGTCCGCAAGTTGATCGCGGCGGGGGATGTCGCCGGGGCCTGCCATCTCCTCACACGGCCGTATCGGATCCGCGGGATGGTTGCGCACGGCGCGGGGCGCGGCGCGAAGTTGGGCTTTCCCACCGCGAACGTCGAGGCCATCGACACGCTGCTGCCCGCCTTGGGGGTCTATGCGGGGATCGCCTGGGTGGGGGGCCGCGGCTGGCCGGCGGCCATCAACATCGGCCCGAACCCCACCTTCGGCGAGCATGCGCACAAGGTCGAGGTGCACTTGCTGGACTGGCACGACTCGCTCTATGGGGAGCCGCTGGAGGTCGATTTTGTCGCGCACCTGCGCGCCATTCAGAAGTTCGCCGGAATCGACGAACTCCGGGCGCAACTGGCGCGCGACCTGGCGGCGACCCGCGCGGCCGTGTCCACCCCGTGAAGCGGCGCGACCCCGACAACACCACTCCGGTTTACACGCTACAATGAAGGATTACGGTCGCAGCGGAAAGCGCGCAGGGGCGCGCGCCCGGCCCTGACCGACGACACGGGAGACCCGGCCATCGTGCCCTCAACAGCGAAGTCCCCAACGCTCGCAACGATCACCCCGGCCGCCATTGATTGGCCTCGCTTCGTCGAGCTGATTCGGGGATGCCAATCGTTCGTCCTCACCAGCCATATCCGCCCCGATTGCGACGCCCTGGGGAGCGAGCTGGGCATGGCTGGCATCCTCGCCGCGCTCGGCAAGGAGGTCCGGATCGTCAACGGGCAGAAAACGCCGCCCAATCTGGCCTGGATTGATCCGCAGCAGCGCATTCTGGCACTGGATAGCGACGTCAGCCTGGAGGATCTCGATTCGGCCGACGCCGTGTTCGTGCTCGACACCAGCGCTTGGGCGCAGCTTGGCCCGATGGGGGATGCGCTCCGCCGCGCGCGCGGCAAGAAGCTCGTGCTCGATCACCATGTCAGCTCCGACGACCTGGGGGCCGAGTACTTCAAGGATCCGACCATCGAGGCGACGGGGCGTCTGGTCTTCGAGGCGGCCCAGCAGTTGGGCGTTTCCCTGACGCCCGAGATCGCGACTCCGCTGTTTGCGGCCCTGGCGACCGATACCGGCTGGTTCCGCTTCGGCTCGACGCGGGGAGATACCTATCGCGTGGCGGGCCAACTGGTCGACGCGGGCGCCAGCCCTCCGGCCATCTGGAAAAACTTGTACGAGGACGACACCCTGGCGCGCGTCCGCCTGATGGGACGGATCCTCGAGCGGACGACGACCGAGCTCGACGGCCGGTTCGTCTACACCTGGGTCGAGCTGCGCGACTTCGACGAGGTGGGCGCGCTCCCGTCGGACACCGAAGACATCATCAACATGACGCTGCAGATCGGCGGAACCCAGGTCGCGGTGATTCTGGTCGAGCTCCGCTCCGGCGGCGTGAAGGTCAGTTTCCGCAGCCGTGCGGCGGCGGTCGATTGCAGCCGCCTGGCCGAGCAGTTCCAGGGAGGTGGTCACAAGGCGGCCGC
>JAEUIK010000287.1 GCA_016793185.1 Planctomycetaceae bacterium
CATCGAGCCCGAGCGTATTGGCCAGGGCCAGGGCATAGCAGAGCACGTCCGCCAGTTCCTCGCCCACGGCGGTGCGCGTGGCCGGCTCGGCGGCGGCGCGCTGCACCTCGTCGGGCGTGAGCCATTGGAAGTGCTCCATCAGTTCGGCCGCCTCGATCGCCAGGGACATGGCGAGATTCTTGGGCGTGTGGAACTGCTGCCAATCCCGCTCGTCGACGAACTGTCGCACGAGCGCGCGCAACTCAGCGACCGTCGCGCGGTCATCGGAAGGAAGATTCGCCACGGAGCATGACTCCTGCGAGTAGCCTGTGAAAAGAGCCGCACGGCGCGACCGACCGGCTAGATCATACCCGGCAGCGACATTTGCTGGGGAGGATGGGCCAGCTCGGCCATCTGCGCACGGTATCCCGCGGCCATGTGCATCAGCACTTCCAGCACCAACAGGTCGGCGCGGTTCATCACATGCCGCGCGCTGCGATTGCCCAGGCCCTGGAGCAACTCATCCAACGCTCCCAGATGCAATGCCAGGGCGCGATCGGGCGAAACCCCGGCCAGCACCAGGATCCGCGCGACGAGCTGCATTTCGTTGCTCAGATTGCCCGACCCCATGATGACGTAGGTCCGCAGCAATTGGGCGTAGTGGTCCGCCAGTTCCGCCGGCAGCGTGCCGTTCGCTGCGGGCGTGGGGGCAGCCTGGCCGCGCGCGCGGGCGGCGAGCTCGGCGGCCGCCAGAAAGCGGTGCAACACTCCCTGCTGGTGCTCGACTTGCTGTTGTGCGTCCCGCTGCTCTTGCTGCAGGCGTTGACGTTCCGCTTCGACGAATCGTGCGTGCTCGCGCACCAGGCGGTGCCGCTCCGTCGCCCGCGCGAGGATCCAGATCAACTGGCGCGTCGTGGCGGCCGTCGACGCCAGATAGGCGTCGGCCCCCACCTCGTAGGCAAAGGCGGCCTGCTCGGGCTCCGGGTCGTCGCCCAGAATGACGACCGGCTCCGCCGCTCCGCCGCCGCGCATGCCCGCCACGAGTTCGAACGCGTCGAGCTGCCCGGGATCGTGGCTCACCAGCACCGCGTCGTAGGTTTCGTCGCGAAGCCGCGCCAATCCGTCGGCTTGGCCCAGGGCCTCGTCCAGGAAGACGTCGCAGGCGCTGTCTTCTGCCAACGCTTCGGCGAGCCAGCCCCCCGTGCGATGCGATGTCGTGACAAACAGCACGCGCAGCCGGGTCGGCAAACCGCCCCAGGGAGTCGGGGGGAGGCGTTTGGCCGGTTTGGTTGTGGAGTTGGCGGAACGCATCGCGATCCTCGCGGTCGACGGGCGTGGGTTACCTGCCCGTCCCAGAGCACACGTTGCCCGTGCGCAGGAATCGTTCGGGCCGCGAACTGTAATCCACCCCCGCGCGGGGCGTCAAGTTCTCCCCGCCGACCTCAATTGGTATGCTGGGTGACTTAGCGCGAGAACCTGCACCAAGCAAAACCTGACGGAGACCCGAGGCGTGCGGATTGCTTACCTGGATTGTGCTAGCGGGATCAGTGGCGACATGACCCTGGGGGCCTTGATCGACGCCGGCGCCGACCGGCAAGTCATCGCCGCCGGCATCGATTCGCTGGGACTCCCCTGCCGGCTGGCGATCGCCGACGTCAAGAAAAAGGGCTTCCGCGCCACGCACGTCACGGTTGAGCACGAACCGCAGCACGCGCATCGCCATCTGCACCATATCGTCGACTTGATCGACAAGAGCCAGATCACCGCGACGCAAAAGGATCTCGCCAAGCGGATCTTCCAGAAGCTGGCCGAGGCCGAAGCCAAGGTCCATGGCTCGACCATTCAGAAGGTCCACTTCCACGAAGTCGGCGCCATCGACTCGATCGCCGACATCGTCGGCGCGGCGATTGGCTGGGATCTGCTGGGCGTCGAGCGGATCGAGTGCTCGCCCATTCCGACCGGGCGCGGCACGATCGAGATCGCTCACGGCAAATGCACGATTCCCGCTCCCGCGACCGGCGAGCTGCTGAAAGGGATCCCGTTGGCGCCAAGCGAGATTGAGTGCGAGCTGACCACCCCCACCGGCGCCGCGATCGTGGCGACGCTGGCCCACGGCTTCGGCCCGCTGCCGGCCATGACCGTCGAGCGCATTGGCTATGGCGCCGGCACGCGCGACCTGGTCGAGCAGGCCAACCTGCTCCGACTGTTCGTCGGCGAGCAGTCCACGCCCGCGAGTAGCGACCAGGTGTGGGTGCTCGAAACGAACCTCGACGATCTGTCGGGCGAGCTGGTGGGCTACACGACCGGCCGGTTGTGGGAAGCGGGGGCGTTGGACGTCTACAGCACCGCGATCCAGATGAAGAAGAACCGCCCCGGTATCAAGCTGACGGTGCTTTGTCAGGCCGCCGACGTCGAGACAGTCGAGCGCGTGCTGTTCCGCGAGACGACGACGCTGGGCGTGCGGCGCTGGCCGGCCAGCCGCCACAAGCTGGAACGCAAACCGCATCAGGTGACGACCCCGCTGGGAGTCGTCGCCGGCAAGCTCGGCTGGATTGCGGGCGAAGCGCCGAAGTTCTCGCCCGAGTTCGAGTCGTGCAGCCGCGTGGCCGCCGAGAAGAACGTGCCGCTCGCGGAAGTCTACGCGGCGGCCCACCAGGCGTTCGCGGCCGAGTCCCGGCGGTCTTGACCCCTAGCGGCCTGCCCTGTCGCCGGCGGCGAGCTGGTCGATCTTTTTCTCGATATCCGCGCGCCCTTCGACCGGCGCCTGGCAAGCGAAGTTCTCGCAGACAAAGAGCCGCAGGGCGGTCGCCCCTTCCTTGCCGGCGAACAGGGGCTCCAACAGCGCGGACCGCGTCGGCGCCTGAGCTTGCGGGTCGCCGGTCGCCAGCCGGGCCGCCAGGACCCGATGCGGCACGAATTTCTTCCCCAGGTGGGCCAGCACCCGGTCGGCCTCGTCTCCGGCAGGTTTCCCCACCAGCGCCAGCTCATAGGTCGGGCCCAGGTACAGGTCGTAGGCCAGGAGCATTTGGGTGGCCGAGATCGGCGACTGCGAGAGGAGCCGGCCGCTGGAGCGCATCGTCTTGACCGCGGCTTCGAGCAGATCGTTGCGCCCGCAAAGCTTGCCGAGCCGGACGAGGACCGTGGCCGCCATGCCGTTACCGCTGGGGACAGAGCCATCCTGCAGGTCCTTCTGCCGGGTGATAAGCTGCTCGTGGTCGCTGGAGGTGTAGAAAAAGCCGCCATGCTCGGCATCGGCGAAGTCGGTGAGTAACCGCTCGACGAGCCTCACGGCCGCGTCGAGGTACCGCTCCTGAAAGCCCCCCTCGTAGACCGACACCAGCGCATTCGCCAGGCACGCGTAATCGTCGAGATAGGCGTCCAACCGCGCTTCGCCGTGACGCCAGGTGTGCAGCAGTTTTCCCTCGCGCACCAGGTTGGTCAGCAGGAAGTCGGCTCCCCGCTCGGCCGCCTGCAGGTAGCGCGGTTCGTCGAGCACCCGAGCCCCCAGCGCCAGGGCGTCGATCATCAGGCCGTTCCAGCTCACCAGCACTTTGTCGTCCAGTCCCGGCCGCACCCGTTTCTCGCGCACGGCCAGCAACTTGGCGCGCGTCTCGGCCAGCTCGGCCGCTAATTCCTGGGGATCACGCTTAAGGATTGCGGCGTTGTCTGCGAGCGGGCGGGGAAGGTTGAGGATACTCGCCCCCTCGAAGTTCCCCTCGATCGTCACGTCGTAGACGGCGCTGAACGTGCGGGCGCGATCGGCCCCGAGCACCTGTTCAATTTCGGCCATGCTCCAGACGTAGTATTTGCCTTCCTCCCCCTCGCTGTCGGCGTCGAGCGTGCTGTAGAAACCGCCGGCGGGATCCGTCATGTCGCGGAGCACGTAGTCGAGCGTTTCGCGCGCGACCTGGGCATAGCGCGCATCCCCCGTCACCTGGTAGGCCTCGAGGTAGGCCGGGGTGAGCAGGGCGTTGTCGTAGAGCATCTTCTCGAAGTGGGGGACCAGCCAGCGCTCGTCGACCGAGTAGCGGTGGAACCCGCCTCCGAGATGATCGTAGATGCCGCCGGCCGCCATGCTGTCGAGCGTCTTGGTCACGATCGGCAATAGCCCCGCGCGGCGCTCGCGTTTCGCGATGCGCAGCAGCAGTCGCAGATCCATCGCGTGCGGGAACTTGGGAGCCTGCCCGAATCCACCCCAGCGCGGCTCGAACATCCGCTCGAGCATGTCGGCGGCACCGGGAAGCGCCGCGGGCTCGAGATCGCCGACGGTCCGCGTGCTGGCGGCCACGGTCTTGAGATGCGCGGTCAATTCGCCCGCCTGCTTGACCACCTCGGCCTTGCGGTCGCGCCAGGCGTCGGCCACGGCCACGAGCACCTGGTTGAAGCCGGCCATCCCCATTTTGGGTTCGGGGGGCCAGTACGTCCCGCCGAAAAACGGCTCGAGGTCGGGCGTCAGGAAAACCGACATCGGCCAACCGCCCCGTCCGGTCATGGCCTGCACGGCCGACATGTAGATTTGATCGAGGTCGGGGCGCTCCTCGCGATCAACCTTGATGTTGACGAACCGCTCGTTCATCAACTTAGCGATGTCCTGATTCTCGAAGCTCTCGTGCTCCATCACGTGGCACCAGTGACAGGCCGAGTAGCCGATCGAGAGAAAAATCGGCCGGCCGGTCTGTTTGGCCCGCTCGAGCGCCTCCTGACCCCACGGAAACCAGTCCACCGGGTTGTTGGCGTGTTGCAACAGGTACGGGCTGGTTTCCCGGGCGAGGCGGTTGGGCATCGAGTCATCCTGGCTAGCGCGAAGCCGGCGTGCCCGCAGGCAACCCGGCCGTTACTTGAACGTCTGCTCCGGACCGGGAAAGCGTCCCTGCTGGACGTCGTCGCGATAGGCTTCGACGCCGCGTTTGATGGCGCCGGGCAGATCGACGTACTGCTTGACGAAGCGCGGCACATAATCGGGGCTGAATCCCAGCAGGTCGGTGATTACCAGCACCTGGCCGTCGGTGCCGGGACCGGCGCCGATGCCGATGGTTGGAATCTTGACGCTTTCGGTAATGCGCCGGGCGAGTTGATCCGGAATGCATTCGAGGACCAGGGCGAAGGCGCCGGCCGCCTCGACCGCCCTGGCGTCGGCCAGCAGTTGCTCTTCCTGGCGCTGGACCTTGTAGCCGCCGAGCGTATGGACGCTTTGCGGCCGCAGCCCGCAGTGCGCCATGACCGGGATTCCCGCGTTGACGAGCGCCGCGATGACGCTGGCCTGGTCGGCCCCCCCTTCGAGCTTGACGGCCTGGCAGCGGGTCTGTTTGAGAATCCGGCCAGCGTCCTCGATGGAGCGGATGTGCCCCAGGTGATTCGTGGGAAACGGGAGGTCGACGACGGTCAGCGAATGCTGCACCGCGCGTCCCACCATCTCGGCATGATAGATCATCTGCTCGAGCGTGACGGGGAGCGTCGTGTCGTGCCCCTGGACGACCATGGCGAGCGTGTCGCCGATCAGGATGCCGTCGATCCCGCACGAATCGACCAG
>JAEUIK010000630.1 GCA_016793185.1 Planctomycetaceae bacterium
CATCGTGGGGCGAAAGAAGCTGTCGGTCGACGCCAGGAACTCGCTCCGCTGCTCGTCCGGGGCGCGGCGACTGCGAAAACGCACGCCGTCGGGCACAACGATTTCGCGGTGCACCAGGTTGTGCACCGGTTCGCTGACGAATGCATTGCCGGCGAACTCCGGCCCGAACAACTCGTCGCGATAGAGCATCGCGCTGCACGCCGAGGTGAAGCAGTTGGCCGTGTGTGGATCATTGAAGCGCTCAAGCATCCGGCTGAGTGGATAGACCGGCGACTGCCCGGGAATCTCCGACAGCGTCCAACGGCCATCGGGGGGTACGAAGTGGGGATTGCGGCGCAAGTAATGGTCGGTGAGCACGTACTGCCACATCGGGTTGTTGTTGCTCGAGCCGAACCAGTTTCCCCAATCGTCCTGGCTGCGGACGAACTGCGTGTAGCCCGCCTCGGCCTGAAAGCGCCCATCGTCGGGCCGGCAGCGGAAATCGCGCCCGCTGATGCTGACGGGCTGGTCGTTGTTGAACGACTTAACGTTGCCCCCGCTGTCGCCATTGGCGCCATAGATCCAGTTATCGAGACCGAGCGCGAGCCCGTTAACCACGTGCTGCGGATTTCCCTTGGCAAAGCCGGTGAACAGCACTTTGCGGACGTCAGCGACGCCGTCGCCGTCAGTATCCTCGGCGTAGAGCAAGTCGGGCGCGGCGGTGACGAGCACTCCCTGGCGCCAGCTGAGAACGCTGGTGGGATAGCGCAGGCCGTCGAGAAAGTCGGTGGAGTGTTCGTAGCGGCCGTCGCCGTCGCGATCTTCGATACAGCGGACGCGCCCACCCGGCGTGTGGCGGCCATCCAGGCCGCTGGGGTAGTCTCCCATTTCGACGACCCAGAGCTTGCCGTCGGGCCCCCAGTCGAAGGCAATCGGATCCTGAACGAGCGGCTCGGCGACGACCAGCTCGACCGTGAATCCCGGCCGCGGCCGCAGCGACGCCAGCGCAGCCGCCGGCGACTTGGCCGCGGGGACTGTGCCTTCGAGCAACTCGTTCAACGCACGGCGATCGACCAGGTCGGGCAAGCGCGCCGTGTCCTCGTTCTGGACCCAGAGGTGCCGGGAATGGAACCAGGCCCCGTTATTGGTCCCCTGCCGGGTGAACATGGGCAGACGCTCGCTCTCGCGGCGCGGGCTCGCGAAGACCTGCTGATTCCATCCCTGCTCGAGCGAGTGGAACAGGAACAGTCCTTGTTCGCGCTCGTTGGAGTAGATGACGTCGGCGCGCAGATCTTCGTCGATATCCACGAAGCGGAGCCCGTCGTCGCGACCTTCGGCGTCGACAATGCGCGCTCCGCCGGGGATCGCGTACCCGAGCCGGCGCCAGCCGTCGCTCCATTGGAAAACCCCGTTCTGGGCGGGGTTGCTCACGAGCAGTTCGCATGATCCGTCGCCATCGAGATCGCGCAACCGCAGCCCCAGGTCGCGTCCGGCCAGAGACGTGGCGAGCGGCTTCTGATCTATCTCGAGGCCCGCGCTGAGCCGCGGCTCCGCGACCCAGCGGCCATCGCGAAATTGCCAGCCGCCGGCCCCCTGTTCGTCGCTCACCAGCAGCGTAACAGCGCCGGCGATTTCGCCGAACTGCGCGTGGCGAGCGCGGCGATTTCCTGCCGCATCGACCGAGACGAGCGCCACGGGGAAGTCGCTCTCGAGCCATTTTTGTTCTGCTGGAGACCAGATCCGCGTTTGCTGAGTCTGCGTGTTGCCGATGACGACATCCTGGAAGCCGTCGTGATTGAGGTCGAGCAGGCGGACGCCATTGTCGCCGCCATCGACCGCTCGGAGCGAATGCCCTCCCAGCAGGTAGGTTTCTAACCGCTGGGCTGCCTCGCGGAAGCTGAGAAACTTGACTTTACCGCCATGCCGGGCGACCGCGTGATCGATCAACTCGATGATCTGGTCGTTGCGGATCCAATCATGGGGATGGAAGCAGAGATTGTAGACGCCGCGCTTGAGGACGACGGCGTCGAGCCCAGCCTGCATGTCGGCGACGGTCTGCGGATTGTTGGGCTTGTGAAGGTTCTGGGCCTCCCAGTCGCTCGGGACCAGGCAGGGAAACTCCCAGCAGTTTCCCCCGATCACGTAGGGGTAAGGATAATCCTCGATGGTGTTGACGAATGAGGGAAACGGCAGGTACTTGCGAAAGCGCTCGCGCCCGGCGGAGTCCATCACCAGCTCGCGCGGCAATTCCGGATCGCCGGGCGTCAACACCACGAACACCGAACTGTCGATCGCCAGGAACCCCCCCTGGGGCGTTCGTCGCGAAAAGATCTGCTCGAAAAACCTGGGGCTAAGAGTGTTCAGTGAATCGCAGCAGGGCATGCGAAACGCCACGGCCAGGCTGTTGGGGACCTGGTTCATCAGGTCGACCGAGCGATCGTAGGTGGCCTTGGCTTTCGTCAGGTCTCCCTCGCGCAGCAAGGGGCAAGGATGGTCGAAGGTGTGGCAGTCGAGGCTTACGCCCTCGCCGAGCCAGGTCTGCAAGTGAGGATGGCGGGGGTCGATCTGGTTGGTCAGGATGCTCAAGCCCGCCCGGCCGTCGATGCGTTTGAGCCGCTCGAGGATCGGCCGGAGATAGGCCTCCCACTTTTCGTGTCCGCGCATGTCGTCGATGCCGAGGATGACGACAGCCTCGACCCCTGGATCGCCGCACCATTGCGGCGTCGTCAGCCGCGGAAACTGGCGCTGCACATAGTAGGGGGCGATCTCGTTGAGGTGGGTCAACCGCCGGTCGAACATGCGCAGCGGTGGCTGCGCGGCGACCAGTGCTGGACAACGACCGACCAGCAACAGCAGGCCTGTCATGGCGGCTTGAGCCACGGCGGCGAAACAGCATCGGCGCATAGATCCGGTCGCTCCTGGACCTGACGTCTTGATTTCCGCTGAATTATGCCGCCGCTTCCAAGGGGGCGGCCCGTCCGGAGGCAATTGGGATGATTGCCGGGTCGGCCCGACATCGAAAACAGCCCTGGGGCGAAAGGGCTGCGGCGCGGATTCGAGTCTGACTGCTCCCCTTGGGAAGTGCCAGCCCCAGGCGCCGTGTGCCGTGGGAACCGGCTCGGGCGAGCATGGTCCCGATGAGTCCTGCAAGATAACCCATCTGACGGGGGAGCTGGCCCTGGATTTGCTCCCACCAAGGTGTGTGGGGGGGCGATTTCGCCCTTTCTTGAGATTTCGGCGAGACCTTGTCCCCCTAGAGGGGTTAAACGAAGACCCTTCCTTCTTTGCGCCAACAGTCACTCTGCAGAGGGGGTGGATTGGGTTGCTTGGCCTGCAATTCCGGAATAGATTATTCGGAGGCCCCCCGTTTGTGGGTTTGTGGTAAATACGCTATCAGTTGTGTGTTTACGAAATTTCGAAAGGTCTGGATGAATTGATCCCAAGGCCCCATGGGGCCATCCGAGGCGAGCATCCCCCGGAACGGGTGCACCAACGATGACCTGAACGACTGCCGCGTGCCGTGCCTCCCAGGCGTACGGAGGGCGCGCGGGACAGAGAAGTTGGAGGAGCAAGCATTGAGCGTCAAACTGGTCATTGCCGACGACCACGAAGTTGTCCGCGCCGGGCTGCAAACACTCTTGCGCCAGAGCGAATTCGAGATCGTTGCCGAAGCCACCACTGGCGATCAGGCGGTCGCCGTGACCCAGGAGCACCGACCGGACCTGGTCATCCTCGACGTGCGGATGCCGGGGGGAGACGGCCTGCAGGCCTTGGCGCAGATTCGCCAGCAGCGTCCCGACCTGCCCGTCATCATGCTGTCGACCTTCGACAACCCGACGTATGTCGCCCGGGCGCTGGCGCTGGGGGCGAGCGGGTACTTGCTCAAGGAGATCTCGCGCGAGGCGTTGCTGGAGTCGCTCCGCAAAGTGGCTGGGGGCGAGAGCATCTGGTCTCGCGAAGAGTTGCGTCGCGTGACCGGGGCCCTGGCCACTCCGCGCAATGGCGAAGATGGTGACGTTTCGCTGACACGCCGCGAATCGGAGGTCCTGCGCCAGATGGCCCTCGGGCTTACCAACAAGGAAATCGCCCAGTCGCTGCACATCAGCTACGAGACGGTCAAAGAGCACGTGCAGCACATCCTTCGCAAAGTCGGCGTCGCCGATCGCACCCAGGCCGCCGTGTGGGCGGTGCGGCGCGGTCTCGTCTAGCACCTCAGCATTTCTGGCGGAAACGGTTGACCTGCGACCGTCTGTGCGCCAAGTTCACGCCTGCGGCGCGTGCGGACGACGGGTAGGAATTGCCTCGTCGAAGCCGCGCACCCCTCAACTCCACGCGCGGGGCGCGAATGCGGCCGCGGCGTCGCAGGAGGACTTTTCGCGCATGGCGCACCCCACGGATATCCGCCTCCAGGAAATCAGCAGCCGTACGGTCGAGATCGCTTACCGCACGCCGATGAAGTTCGGCGGGCGCGTGGTGACCAGCGCGACGCTGCTGGACGTGGACCTCGTGGTGGAAACTCGCGACGGACGGCGCGGCCAAGGGCACGGGTCGATGCCACTGGGCAACGTCTGGGCCTGGCAGAACCGCGAAATCTCCACCGCCGACACGCTCGCCGCGATGCAGAACCTCGGTCTGCGGCTGGTAGAACTCGCCCGGGGATACCGGGGCACGGGCCATCCCCTGGAGATCACGCAGGAGTTGGCGCACGATCACGCCGCGGCCGCGCGCGCGGCCTGCCAGGAAACCGGGATTGCCGCCGAGATGCCCCGCCTGGCGCAGCTGGTCGCGGCCAGCCCCCTCGAAGCGGCGATTCACGACGCTTATGGCAAAGCGCTCGGCGCGAGTTCCTACGATCTGCTCGGCCCGGATTATGTGAATCGCGACCTGGGGGAGATGCTCGCGCCGGAATTCGCCGGCCAGTATCTCGATCGGTACACGCTCCGTCAGATCAAACCGCGGATGCCGTTGTACCATCTCGTCGGCGCGCTCGATCCGTTGACGCCGGCCGACGTTGCCGAGCCGCTCAACGATGGCTTGCCCGAGACGCTCGGCGACTGGATCCGGGCCGACTCATTGACCCATTTGAAAATCAAGCTCAACGGCGACGATCTCGAGTGGGACGTGGGCCGCGTGGTGGCGATCGAACGCGCAGCGGCCGAGGCGCAACAGGCGCGCGGCTGCCAGGCCTGGAACTACTCGCTCGATTTCAACGAGCGCTGCGCCAACGTCCAGTATGTGTTGGATTATCTTGCGCGGGTGGGGGAACGTTCTCCGCCAGCGCTGGCCCGCGTGCAGTATATCGAGCAGCCCACGCATCGCGACTTGCGGGCGAACCCCGAGAATCGCATGCA
>JAEUIK010000651.1 GCA_016793185.1 Planctomycetaceae bacterium
GCTGGCCGTCGGTACCAGCGGCAGCCAGGGGGTGACGGTGGTCGACCCGCGTTCGGGCGAGGCTTTGTATCAAGAGCGTTTCGTCGGGCTGAACCTGGGGCACATGCAGTGCTCGGCTGACGGGCAGTTCGTCTACTTTCCCTGGATCGTCTACGGCACCAACCCGATCAGCGAAATCAATATCCGCCGCGGCTGGGTGTTGGCGAGTCGCATCGCGCGCGTTCGCCTCGACGGTCCTTCAAGGCGCGAAGCGATTTCGCTCGATCCCGAGGGACAAGCGGTCGCCGATCCGCATGGGCTGGCCGTCTCGCGCGATGAGCAGCGTGTCGTCGTTACGGCGTCGGGCTCGCACGAGTTGCTCGTCTATGCTCTGCCGACGCTCCCGTTTATCGATTACGGCGGCCCGGGCGATCACATCGATGCCAAGTTGCTGGCCGATTCGAATCGCTTCTTCCGCATTCCCCTGGGAGGCCGGCCGATGGGAGTGCGGCTCTCGGCCGATGGGCAAACGGCCTACGTCGCCAATTATCTCGAAAACAGCCTGCAGGTCGTCGATTTGGCCCAGCGCAAATTGGCGCGGCAAATCGATCTGGGCCACGCGGCCGAGGTCTCGCTGGCCCGGCGCGGCGAGGCGATCTTCTACGACGGCCGCCGCAGCTTCGACCAGTGGTATAGTTGCCACAGCTGTCACTACGAAGGTGGGACCAACGCGGTCACGATCGACACGCTGAACGACGGCTCGCCCAACACCTACAAGACGGTCCTCGATCTGCATCACCTCGAAGAGACGGGACCGTGGACCTGGCACGGGTGGCAGGCCGATCTCCGCGCATCGATGCGGAAGAGCCTGACCGAGACCATGCGCGGACCCGAGCCGACTGAAGACGACATCACTGCGCTGCTCGCTTTCCTCCGTACGTTGGAGCGCGCGCCGAGCTCGCGCCGCGCGCCGGACGGTGCGCTCTCCGCCGCAGCCCAGCGTGGAAAAGAGCTGTTCCAGAGCGATCGCGCGGGCTGCGCGAACTGCCATCAAGGCAAGTACTTTACCGACGGAAAGATTCACGACCTGGGACTGATGAACGAGTATGATCGCTATCCCGGTTCGAACACTCCGTCACTCTTGGGCGTGAGCCAACGCGTTGCCCTGATGCACGACGGGCGCGTCACCACGCTCGAGGAGTTGCTTAAGGGGCCACACAACCCGGCGCAGGTCGCCGGAGAGGGGGAACTGACCGACGACGAGCGCCGCGATCTGATCGAGTATCTGCGATCGTTGTGACGGAGCCAGCTAGCCCGGGTCGTGGTACGCCTCGGCTACGAGGTCGTTGATCGCGGCTTCGGTTTCCGCCAGGCGAAGTTGGGCAGCTTCGCGCTCCGCCGTGGGTGCGCCGGCGTGAGTCCATTGTCTTCGTGCAGCTGCGAGTGCCAGGCACTCGCTTGCCAGCTCGCCCAGGCGCGGCGCCGCTTGATCCCAGCGTCGCGGCAACGGGACCTTCTGTAGAAAATACTGGTCGAAGTGCATCGTCCGAATCGCGCGATTGTAGACCACCGTGTAGACGAGCCAGTTTACC
>JAEUIK010000695.1 GCA_016793185.1 Planctomycetaceae bacterium
GAGCTTGGGCATCGAGCCGGCGGACGAACGATCGCGAGCCGGCAAACGCGTTCGCTCGCGCTTGGCCGAGTCCTCGCCCGAAATGGTCAGGCTGCTCACTTCGCTCTCGACTTCGCCGGCGACGTCCAACAACTCGCGCGGCGGCAGCTCCGCCCGGAGCACGCGCATGCTCTTGGGGGCCTCGATGCCAACCCGAACCGCCTGCCCCTTGACGCGCAGGATGGTGATCGTGATGTCGCTGCCGATCTGGATTTTCTGTTCCGTCTTCCGTGTGAGCACCAGCATGACCAACTCCTTTTGCTGCGTGAGATTTTTCCGATCCTGACGGAAGATTGCTATTGCAGGAGTCGTGCCAGACTCAAAGAATCCACGGCACGAAAACCACAAGCCATTACCAATAAATGAGTTGCGACAAACAGAAGCACTGCACGAAAGGCCAGTAGTATACACGCGTTTACAACCTCGGTTGTAGAAGTTGGCTACCTAGCAATGCCAGCGACAGCAACGGGGCAGGGGAGCGCGCGCATTGACCAGAAAGTCGATCAAGTTTGTCCGCTGTCGGGGGTAGGCGTATAGTGACTCAGGGCCAGCTCGGCAGGCCCTAAGTCGTCGCCAGATCGACGTTTGCCGCACTCTTTGGCTGGAGGAGCCCGTCATGCAATGCGGACCGTGGATAAATCGTGCGGCCCTCCTGTTGCTCTTAGCCCTAGCCCCCGCGGTTGGGCAACCCCGACCGAGTGCCGCCGCACCGCCGGCCGCAGCTCCCGCCGACGCTCAGGAGGTTACCGCCCGGGAGGCTCCCGAGACCGAACGGCCCGCCGGCAGCAAGTTCCTCCGTATCACGCGCAGTGAACAAGACGAGCCGATCTCCCTCGACACGGCGATCGTTCGCTACGTTTCTACGGACCCCGCACTGGCTGGCGTGACGGTCGACCTGGTAGGGGTGATCCATATCGGCGAAAAGGACTACTACGACGAACTCAATCGCGTGCTGGCCGAGTACGACGCCGTGCTCTACGAATTGGTCGCACCGGAGGGGACCAAGATCGAGAAAGGAGAAACCCGCAGCGCGCATCCCATTTCGGCCCTGCAAGGGGGGATGAAGTCGATGCTCGGGCTCGAGCTGCAGCTCGAACATATCGACTATCAGAAGGATCACTTCGTCCACGCCGACATGACGCCCGAGGGCTTCTCCAAATCGATGGAAGACCGGGGCGAGAACATGTTCACCCTGTTTTTCCGCATGCTCGGACAATCCATCGCCCAGCAAAGCAAGCTGCAAGCTCGACAGGCCGGCCAACCCAACGTACGGCGCGGCGCCAACGACGCCGATATGCTGTTGGCGATGTTCGACCGCAACCGCTCGCACAAGCTCAAGCAGTTGATGGCCGAACAGTTCGAGGACCTGGAGGGAGCGATGGGGATGTTCGAAGGGCCCAACGGTTCGACGATCATCACGGAGCGCAACAAGGTCGCCCTCGATGTCGTGCGCAAGCAGCTCGCCGGCGGCAAACGGAAGCTGGCGGTGTTCTACGGCGCTGGACACATGCCCGACATGGAACGCCGCTTGCTCGCGGATTTTGGCCTGCGGCGCGACAGCGAGCGCTGGTTGGCGGCCTGGCAACTGGAGCCGAAAAAGAAGGGCGCAAAATCGGACGGCGAGTGATCCCCCTGCAGGCGTTGCCGCTCGACCGCCCGCTCTACCCAAAGCCCCCAGCAATCCCCTGCTGCGCCTGCTTCGCAAGGTGCGTCCGCGGCGAGATTCCTTTACAGCCGCAACTCAAAATTCCATACTACCGGCCTCGCCTCGACGTGGGGGAACGCATCGCCTCTCGGTGCCCAGGGAACAGGCCGCCATGGTCCGGCTCTCGATCAACGAGCTCACAACCTACCGTTGGCATTTCGAAGAGGATGTCGAGCGTTACGTGGCGGCGGAGATTCCCGCCGTGGGAGTCTGGCGCCAGAAGCTCTCGGACTTCGGCGAGGATAAAGGAGTCGAGCTGCTTGCCGACAGCGGCCTCAAGGTCTCGAATCTGCTCTGGGCCGGCGGTTTCACGGGGAGCGACGGGCGCTCTTATCGCGACGGCCTCGATGATGCCGCCGAGGCCATCCGCCTGGCAGCCGCGCTCCAGACCGACTCGCTCGTCGTCTACAGCGGCGGCCGGTCGGGGCATACGCACAACCACGCCCGACGTATCCTGCGCGAAGCGCTCGAGACCATTCTGCCGCTGGCCGAACAACAGGGCGTGAACCTGGCGCTCGAACCGATGCACCCCGAGTGCGCTGCCGAGTGGACGTTTCTCACCTCGCTCGAAGACACCCTCTCGCTCATCAAGTCGCTCAACCATCCGCGGCTGAAGCTCGTGTTTGATTCGTACCACTTCGGTCACGACCCGGCGCTCATCGCGCGACTGCCGGAACTCGTCAAGCACCTGGCCGTCGTCCACCTGGCCGATGGGCACGCCCCCCCCGGACGCGAGCAGAATCGGACGCCGTTGGGCACCGGGAGCTTGCCTTTGCGGGAAATCGTGGCGGCCCTGATTACCGCCGGCTACGACGGCTACTTCGACGTCGAGATATTCGGCGAATCCGTCGCCGAGGCGGACTACGCCGAATTGCTGGAGCACTCCAAGCGTGCGATGGCCGACCTCTGCACTTGCGCAAGCTCGCGCACCTAGCGTGTGACGCACGCCGCGCAGGGCTCGCCCCGCTGACGATTGCCTATTGCCGCGCGGCCGGAATCGCCTCCAGGCAGACGAGACGATCCTTGCCGCGCACGTAGAGCAATCCGTGCGACAGGATCGGCGCGGCCCAGGCCGGGGGGCGCAACAGCTGCGACGGCCCGATCCCGGGCACCGCTGCGGCCGGGGGACCGGGCTGCCTTTCGCGCAAGGTGATACGCGAGACCACGTCGAATTTATCAGGCGTGGCGCGGAGCAACAGCAGCTCGCCGAGTTCGGTCAAGCAGATGAAGTGCTCGTCGACATAGAGCAGTGACGACCGGCTCAGGCCCGGCTCGCTCCATTGCACCTCGCCGGTTTCGAGCGCGATGCAGCGCAGCTCGGCATCCTCGGTATGACGTCCACTGGAGCCATAGAGGTACCCCTGGTGGTGAATCACGGTGTTCCAGTGGGTTTGCATCGCCTTGCCGCGGCGGCGCTCGGCGTCGCTCCAGACGACGTCGCACCCCCCCGGGCGCACGCGCAACAGCGCGCTCCCCGGACCATACGTCTCGCTGATGAAGACCCGCTCGTCGACGACGACGGGATTGCTGGCGTTCACGCTTTCGAGAATCGAGGCGCGCCACGGAACCTGAAACTCGACGCGGCCGTTGCCCGGCTCAAAGCCCACCAATCCACCGCGGGCGAAGACAAAGCACCACCGCCGGCCACCGATGGTGGCCGGCACAGGGCTGGCATAACTGGCCAACTCGTCCGTGAGCTGGTAGCGCACCGCGCCGGTGTGCTTGTCGAAGGCGACGATACCCGAACCGTTGCCCGTCACCAGGTCCAGGCGCCCCGGGGCGATCTTCTGATCGTCCGGAGGACTCCCCCCCACCGGCACGATCAACAGCTCGCCTTCGACCAGCGGCGTGCTGCCCACGCCAAAGAAGTTCTGCACGACTCCGAATTGCGCGGCCGTGTCCAACTTCCAGACGACTGAGCCGTCGCTCACGCGCAGGCAGTGCAGCATGCCCTCCACGCCGAAGAGATAAACTCGATCATCATCGACGACGGGCGAGGTGCGCGGCCCCGCATCGTATCCGTACAGATCCTGGTAAGCACTGGGGTAGTCGAACTTCCAGAGCAGCTTGCCCGTCTCGCTCTCCAGGCAAGTGAGCTGCGCCCGCGGACCAAACGACTCGAACTGAAAGAGCCTCCCCCGGGAGATGGTGGGCATGCTATAGCCGACACCCAGGCGGTGCTGCCAACGAATCGGCGGTCCGTCGGCTGGCCAGGGAACCTTCAGACCTCGTTCGGCGGAGGTGCTGTTGTGGCGCGGACCGAGGAAGGTCGGCCAGTCTTCACCGTCGCTGCGCGTGCGGAGGTCGGGTGGAAGCGCGACGGCCGCGGTCGACGGCTCGGCGCCGCGCGCGAACCCCGCCACGCAGAACGCACCCAACCATCCCGCCACGGCCATCGCTCTGCCAAGTCGCATTGCCAGTTCAGCTCTCGTGAGTTCGAATTCCCGTCCACGCTGCGGGTGTACTATACTCGAATCTCGGGGAAGGCTCACGTTCGCACGCTGCCAGGCCGGTTCGATGGAAACGCTCGCGGTCAATTCGCGCATCCAGATTCCGCACGCGGAGTTCGACTGGACGTTCGTGCGCAGTTCCGGGCCGGGGGGACAGAACGTCAACAAGGTGAACAGCAAAGCCGTGTTGCGGTGGGGAGTTGGTCGCAGCCCCAGCCTGCCCGACGACGTCCGCGCGCGCTTCCGAGCCCGGTTTGCCGCGCGGATCACGTCCGCGGGGGAGCTCGTGGTCACCAGCCAGCGCTACCGCGACCAGGGGCGCAACGTCGAAGACTGCCTCGCCAAGCTCCGCGAGATGCTGGCGTCGGTGGCCGCCCGACCGAAACAGCGCCGGCCCACCAAGCCCAAGGCGAGCGACGTCCGCCGTCGCCTCGAAGCGAAGAAGCTGAGCGGCGCCAAGAAAAAGTCCCGGCAGCGCAGCGACTGGGACTGACGGCGCCTGCCGGATTCCGCCGGCGGAGTCTGCTTGCGCGCCTTGAGCTATTTCGACAACCAGCGATTGGCCAGCTCGGTGGTCGCGGGATCGTCGTTGTCCCAGAGGTCGGCCAGGCTGCGGCGGATGCGGCGCTCAGCCGTGCGGAGGTAGTAGCGGCCCGCCGCGATTTCGCGCTCGCTGTGATCGGCATGGCCGTTGTGGCCGTGACCTGCGCCGTGTCCGTTGTGCCCGTCGTGTCCGTTGTGCCCGTCGTGTCCATGGGCCTGGGCGGTGATCATGGCATCGAGCCTGAGCAGCACGCAGGCCGAGGCGTAGAGCTCGATCGCGGCATCCGCGACGCGCCCGAGCTGGTACTGCCGATCCATGATCGACTCTTGGTAGCGCCGCAGCAGGCGTTCGACCTGCCCGCCGAAGTGTCCGATCAAGCGGCCCAGCCGCGCGGCTTCGTCGTCGAGGCTGGGGTTCCGGACCGGGACTTCCGGCGAGGTGAGCATCGATCCGACGCGGCGGGTGGCAAACCCCGAGAGCTTGCGGAAGTTTCCGATCGGATTGAAGAGCGCATCGAGGACCGACTTGAGGTCCAGGCCGACTTCGCGCATGCCGACGAGCGCCGAGAAGACGCGCATCACGTCGTTGGCCCCTTCGCCGATCATGTTGATCCGACCGTCGCGCATCATGCGTTCGAACGGCTCGTCGGTGAAGTAGGCCTTACCGCCGTAGATCTGGATGGTGTCGTTGATGATGCGCCAGACCGTGTCGGTGGCAAAGACCTTGAGCATGGCCGTTTCGAGCATGTAATCTTCGGCGCCCGAATCGATCAACGCGGCGGTCTCGTAGGTCATGGCCTCCATGGCAAAGACGCCGGCCGCCATGTAGGCGAGCTTGTCCTTGACCAGTTCGAACGAGCCGAGCGTTTCGCCGAATTGCACGCGCCGGTCGGCATGGGCCGCGGCCCGGCCGAGGCAGAACTTGGCCGCTCCCGTGCAACTGGCCCCGAACGTGGTCCGGCCGAAGTCGAGCACCGTCAGGGCCACGCGCAGCCCCTTGCCCACCTCGCCCAGGATGTTCTCCTTGGGGACAAACATGTCGTGAAAGGCAAGCCGGGCGGTGGCGCTACCGCGGACGCCGCACTTGTCCATCCGCTTTTCCACTACCTCGAACCCCGGCGTGTCGGGCGT
>JAEUIK010000723.1 GCA_016793185.1 Planctomycetaceae bacterium
TGGCACGACACCCTTCGGCTAAGAGAAGCGGGAACCAGGGCCCGCAGCGAGGCTAACGAGGCAACAGGCGACCAGCATGGCGGACCACGACCGTATCCACTCCCCCGCGTCCAGCGCGCCGGCCGCAGCCGGCGACTGGGCCACGCTCCAGGTGCTGCTGCTGCGTTGCAGCAACGCACTCCGCGACGAACTGGCCGCGCGCAGCCAGGGGGTCGCATTGTCCGGCGCCCAGTTCACGCTCTTGTGGGCGTGCGAAACGGACGTCGCCGGGCTGAGCCAACGCGAGCTCGCCGTCCGGCTGTCGCTCTCGGCGGCCCATGTGAGCGGACTCGTCGAGCAATTGAGCGCTCGGGGCCTGATCGTCGGACAACGGGCTCCCCAGGACCGTCGACGTCAGATCTGGCGGTTGACCGAACAAGGCCGTGCCACGGTGCGGCAGGTGTTTGCCGAACTGGAGCCCTTGGCCCGCTGCCTGAACGTGTTGCTGAGTGCGGGAGTTCGCGAACAACTGGCACGGCAGCTGGCGGAATTGTGCGAAGCGCTGCAGCACGCGTCGGCGGTCCACGCCTTTTCGGCCACGCACTCGGCCGAGGTGCTGGGAGGTGCCGCATGAACCACGATTTCGCCCACCTGTCGCACAACGCTCGGCGCCGCGCTGACGAGCGCGCGGCGCGCGTGCGCCGCGAGCGGCTCCGCGCCGGGCTCTGGTTGCTGGGATTGGTGCTCGTGGCGGCCACGGGCTGCACCCGCGCCTTCTGGCGAACTCAGGCAGACTGCTGCGTCTACATGGCGGTCAACACCTCCGCGCAGGATCCGCAGTGGCCGATGCGCGACTTTACGATCAACATCAATCCCAAGTCGCGGCTCTACGATCCGACAAACCCGGACCGGCCCCCGATGCCGCCCGACGATCCGACTCTGCACCAGTTCATGCACTGCGTGAACTGCATGCACGGCTTCCCCTGCTGGCACCAGAACGGCGACAATCCCTACGTCGCCAACCCTCTGTGGCAGCAGTTCTTGCCGATTGACGCACAGGGCAATGTCGTCGTCGATTCGACGGCGGCCGTGCAACTGGGTCTGCTGCATTCGCGCGATTACCAGTTCAACCTGGAACAGTTGTACCTCTCGGCACTCGACGTGAGCTTCGAGCGATTCCGGTTTGCCACGCAAGTGTTTGCGGGCAACGACACCTTCTACACGGCCAACGGCCGGCTCCGCCCCGGCAATGGCGGAGTCCCCACCAGCGTGCTCGACACCGCGAACGGCGTCAGCGTCCAGAAGTTGTTCGGCGCCGGTGGAACGCTGGTGGCCGACGTCGCCAACAATTTCATGTGGCAGTTTGCCGGCACGAACTCCAACTCGACGAACACGCTGGTCGATTTCACCTTCATTCAGCCCTTGCTCCAGTATGCCGGCCGCGCCCGCATCATGGAGCGGCTAACGCTCGCCGAGCGCACCATGGTCGGCAACGTCCGCCAGATGCAGCGCTATCGCCAGGGCTTTTACGTCTCAGTCTATACCGGGCGGAGCCTCCCCACGGGCCCCTCGCGCTTGGGTGGTGCCTTCGGCGGCGCCGGTTTGCAGGGCTTTACCGGGATTGGTTCGTCGGGCTTCGGACGCGTCGGCGGCGTCGGCGAGACCGGCGGCGGCGGGGGCGGCATCAGCGGCGGCGCCGGCGCCGCGCAGGCCGGCGGGTACCTGGGGATCGTCCAGGACATGCAACAGATCGAGAATCAGGAGGCCAACGTCGCCGGCTTGCGCGACAGCGTGTCGCAGATGCAGGCCGCCTACGATGCCGGACGCATCGACCGCTTCCAGGTCGATTTCTCGCGGCAGGCCTTGTACAACGCCGAAAGCGTGCTGCTCAACGCCCGCGCCCAGCTCGAAACCGATCTCGACGGGTTCAAGCTCAGCCTTGGCCTGCCTCCCGATACGCCGCTGAAGGTCGAGGACCCGGTCCTCGAGCAGTTCCGCCTCATCGACCTGCGCCTGACCGCCCTGCAAAACGACATCGCCGATCTGCTGGACGAACTCCGGGCGCCCGGCCAGGCCGGCACTCCCCAGCAACTCGGCGATTATCTCGCCGGCGTCGACGCGATCCGCGAGCGCGCCGCGGGCCACATCAATCTCGTCGAGGGAGACTTCGGCATCCTCGACAAGCAGGTGCCGGTCCGCATCCGCGAGCTGCAGGAACTGGCCGAGCGGGCTCGAGCTCAACAAGGAGACGTCGACGCCGCGGCCTATTCCACCGAAACCTTCCAGCAGCGCGTCGTCGTGGTCAAGGAGGACTTCGCGTCGCTGCTCAAGCGCTTCGACGCCACGGCAAACCAGATCACCCAGCTCGTGCAGGCTGGCGAAGGGGCCGATTTCGACGCCACGCGCCAACGACTCGTCGACCTGACCACCGAACTCTCCGGCCAGGCGGCGGAGCTCTCCCTGGTGCAGGCGCGGGTCAAGCTCGACTCGATCACGCTGGCGCCCATCGACATGGAGCCGCGCGAAGCCTTTACGATCGCCCGCAACGAACGTGCCGACCTCCGCAACGCCCGGGCGTCGCTCGTCAATCTCTGGCGCTTGGTCGAGTTCAACGCCAACGCCTTGGAGGCAGGCCTCGATCTGGTCTTCAGCGGCGACATGGGGACGTTCAAGAACAATCCCGTCAACTTCCGCGACGCCACGGGTCAGCTGCGCGTGGGCCTCCAGTTCGACGCGCCGCTCACCCGCGTCCAGGAACGTAACCTCTATCGCCAGTCGCTGATCGAGTACCAGCAACAGCGCCGCGCCTACATGGTGGCCGAAGACTCGATCTACCTATCGCTGCGTCTGACCCTCCGCACCGTCGACCTCGACAAGCTCAATTTCGAGCTCCGCCGCGGCGCGGTCTTCATCGCCATCGACCAGGTCGACCTGACGCGCCTCCGGCTCACCCAGCCGCCGCGACCGGGCGAGACCTCGCAATTCGGCAACACGACGGCCCGCGACCTCGTCGACTCACTCGCTCAGTTGTTGAACGTGCAAAACCAGTTCCTCAGCGTCTGGGTCAACATCGAAGTGCTCCGGCGCAACCTCGACTTCGATCTCGGCACGATGCAGCTCGACTCGCGCGGCATCTGGCTCGATCCGGGGCCGATCACCGGCGAAAGCTATCGGCGCAAGTGGCTCGACTGCCCCGACGGCCAGGTCGTCCCCCCGCAGCACGAGCCCGAAGAGGTCCCCCCGGGGGAGGAACCCGACGAAGAGCTGCCCGCGGCATTCAAGTCGGAAGTGGTGGAAAAAATGCTTCCCTCTCCCCTCGACCGCGAACCGGTCGAGCTGACTCCCCAGGAACTGGCTGCGATCGAGGCCGGCGAGGCCCAACTGGCCGAGCCCCCGGCCGACCGGTCGGCAACGGCTCAGGCCTCCTACTCGGAGCCGAGCGAGGCGGATCCAAAAGTCCCGAGCGGGCCCAAACCGTCCAAGTCGGCTCGCCGCGCGGAACCCGCGGTGCAGCTTGGGGTTGGAAAGGTAGAGGAACTCGCGACACCGCGTCGCGCGGCCCGTTCGCTGCCTGAAGGGTCGCGGGTGCGCGAGCGACGTCCCCCCGAGCCCGCCGCCAAGGTGATAAAGCTGGGCGCGCCGGTCCGGTTTCTCTCGGTGGCCCCGGCCGGCCGCGTCTCGACAGCGGCGCGCCCCGCGGCAGACCATACCCCCCACTAGAGCGAGGCGCTCCGAGCTCTGGTGACATTAGGCATCTCGATGGATACAATCAGGTTACGAAATCAGTCCCACCGGTTTTCCAGCCGCGGTCTTCGTTCGACCAGGTTCCAACTTGCGCCCCGCGACGAGGTGCGGTTTACGACCGCCGGGCACGCGGTGGGCACGTTTGGCAACGACGGGGGTAACGTCATGCACGCACACTCACTCTCGCTCGCGCGCCAATCTGCCAGCCTCCGCCGCAGATCCGGCGTTTCCTGGTTCGGGATGCTGTTTCTGCTGGCCTTGCTCACGGCGGCCGGCGCCGGCGGCTATTACTACTACACGACGCAGCAGGCGACGCAGCAGACCCCCGCAAACCTCCTGACTTACGTCGTCAGCCAAGGGCCCTTCCGGCACATCGTCACCGAGCGGGGCGAGGTCGAGAGTTCGAGCAACATCGAGGTTCGGTGCGAGGTGCAGTCGCGCAATACGGCCGGCACCGCGATTCTCGAGATCGTGGCCGAAGGAACCGAGGTCAAGCAGGGGGACCTGCTCTGCCGGCTCGACGCCAGTGCGCTCAAGGACGAGGCTTCGCAACAGCAGATCGTCTGCAACGCCAGCGAAGCGATGGTAATTCAGGCCCAGAACACGCTGAACACGGCCGAGATCACCAAGAAGGAATACCTCGACGGCACGTTCAAGCAGGAAGAGCAGATCATTCTCGGCGAGATTTCCGTCGCCGAGGAGAACCTTCGCCGTGCCCAGGATTTTGCCCGGCATAGCGAAAAGCTGGCCGCCAAGGGCTATGTGACCGCGCTGCAGCTCGAAGCCGACAAGTTCTCGATCGAGAAAGAGCGGATCGTGCTCGAGACCGCCCAGACCAAGCTCAAGGTGCTGCGCGAGTACACGAAGGCCAAGATGCTCAGCCAGCTCGAGGCCGACATCAAGACCGCCGTGGCGAATCTCAAGTCGCAAGAGAGCACCCATGCGCTCGATCTGGAAAAGCTCGAGCTGGTCAAGGCCCAGATCGCCAAGTGCGAGATTCTGGCGCCCGCCGACGGCCAGGTTGTCTACGCCAACTCCAGCGAACGCCGCGGGGGGAGCGAAATCGTCATCGAAGAAGGGGCCATGGTTCGCGAGCGGCAGGTGATCATCCGCCTCCCGGACCCGCGCAAAATGCAGGTCAAGGCCAAGATCAACGAATCGCGGATCGATCGCGTCCGCGATGGCCAGCAGGCCACGGTGCGACTCGATGCCTTCCCCGAGCGCGAGATGCACGGCACCGTGCGCAAAGTCGACGCCTACCCCCTGGCAGGCAGTTGGTTCAACAGCAGCGTCAAAGAGTACGGCACTTACATTGACATTCACGATCCTCCCCCCGGCATGCGGCCCGGCATGACGGCCGAGGTTAAGATCAAGGTCGAACAACTCCCCGACGCCCTGCAGGTGCCCGTGCAGGCGGTCGTCGAGCACGGGAGCGAGCACTTCTGCCTGTTGCCGACGGCCACCGGGCTCGAAGCGCGCAAGATCAAGATCGGCTCGACCAACGAAAAGTTCGTCATCATCAAGGACGGGCTTGCCGCCTCCGAGTCGGTTGTCATTAATCCGCGCAATTATCTTGATCGGGTCGAGCTGCCCGAGATCGTCGAGCCCAAACTCCGTCCCGAGGACGTCGTCGTCAACACCGCCAACGGCGAAGGCAAATCCCCCGGTGCCAAGAGCGAGGGGGGACTCGCCCGGGCCGACGCGGGGCAACCCGGCGATGGGCGCCCCCGCGCCAGTCGCGAAGGCGCCGGCGGCATGGCGGGCATGGACCCGTCGATGATCGCCCAAATGTCGATCCAGCGGATGGACAAGAACGGCGACTCGCTGCTGACCGAGGACGAACTTCCCGAAGAGATGCGCGGCACGTTCGCCGCCAACGATAAGAACGGCGATAAGCAGCTCGACACCGAGGAGCTGACGGCCGCGATCGCCAAGCGGCTGAATCGCCAGGGTGGCGCACCCCCGGGTCCTGGCGGCGCTTCGCAGGCCGCGGCCCCCAGCGGAGGTGGTGCGGGCCTATGAAGCTGGCCGCTCGCGTCGAGAACCTTCAAAAGGACTATCTCTTGGAGGGGGAGCTCGTGCGGGCCTTGCGCGGCGTAACCCTCGAAGTCCCCGAGGGGGATTATGTCGCCGTGATGGGCCCCTCCGGCTCGGGCAAATCGACCTTCCTCAACCTGCTCGGCTGCCTCGACCGGCCCACCGCCGGGAGCTATTTTCTCGGCGGCGACGACGTCGCCCGCATGAACGACGACCAGTTGTCGTACGTGCGCGCTTCGCGGATCGGCTTCGTCTTCCAGTCGTACAACCTGATCGCACAGCTCACCGTGCTCGAGAACATCGAGGTCCCGCTGTACTACCAGGGACGGATCTCCGCGGCCGATCGCCGGCGCTGTCTCGAGCTGGCCGAACTCGTGGGGCTGGCTTCGCGCCTCAAGCATCGCCCCGCGCAGCTCTCGGGCGGTCAGCAGCAGCGCGCTGCGATCGCCCGCAGTCTCGTGAACAATCCCTACTTCATCCTGGCCGACGAACCCACGGGCAACCTCGATAGCGTCACCACGCGCGAAATTCTCGATCTTCTCGCGCGGCTGAACGCCGACGGCAAGACGATCATCATGGTGACGCACGAGGACGACGTCGCGCACCACTCCAAGCGGATCATCCGGCTCAAGGATGGGCTGCTGCAGTCGGACGTGCGCCTATGATCGGCATCTGGTTTCGCACCTGGATTCTCGGGATCAAGAGCCTGCTCTTGCACCCATTGCGGTCGCTCTTGACCGTCCTGGGTATTTTCATCGGCGTGGCGAGCGTGATCTGGCTGCTGGCGATCGGTGAAGGCATCAGCGTCAAGGCGCAGGAACAGATCAAGGGCCTCGGGGCCGACAACATCATCGTCCGTTCGATCAAGCCCCCCAGCCAGGCGGTCGCGGTCACGCGCGGGCCGGCCCCCTACGGGATCACGCGCAGCGACTTCGACAAGCTCGTCGCCACCATACCCACCATCCGCCGCGCCTTGCCGATCCGCGAGATTCGCCGCCAGTTCCGCTATTCGGATCGCTCGCTCGACGGCCGGCTCGTCGGCTGCACTCCCGAATACGCCGAAGTGACGCTGCTCCAGTTGGATCGCGGGCACTTCATCACCGACGCCGACCTGGCCAAGAAGAACAATGTGTGCGTGCTGGCGGCCGAGACCGCCGGAGCGCTGTTCCCTTTCGAGAATCCCATCGGCCGCTCCATCCACGTCGACGAGGCGTACTACGTGGTGATTGGCGTCTGCAAGCCCCGGAATCCCACCGCCGGCATCGGCGGCTCGCTGGCGGCGCAGGATTTTTCCAAGGACGTTTACATTCCGATCACGACGCTCCGCGATCGGATCGGCGACATGGTCGTCACCCAGCGCAGCGGCTCGTTCGAAGGCGAAATCGTCGAGCTCAGCCAGATCACTCTCCGCGTCACCAACGTCGACCACGTGATCGAGACGGCCGACGCGGTGCGGGCCACGCTCGCCAGCAGCCATCGCCAACAGGACTATGGCGTGACCGTTCCCCTCGAACTCCTGGAGCAGGCCCGCACCACGCGCTTGATGTTCATCATTTTCATGGGCTTAATCGCCGCAATCTCGCTGCTGGTCGGCGGCATCGGCATCATGAACATCATGCTCGCGACCGTAACCGAACGCACGCGCGAGATCGGCATCCGCCGCGCGCTGGGCGCCAAACGCCGCGACATCACCCGCCAGTTCCTGGCCGAAACCATCGTCCTCTCGATCGTCGGCGGCGCCACCGGCGTGCTCGGAGGACTTCTCTGCGGACCGGTCATCAACACCATCCGCGAAGGGGTTACGCAAGCCTTTCCCGAGGTCATGGCGACCGTCCCGGAAGTGATGCGGACCGTTTCGCCGGTGATCGTTCCCTGGTCGATCCCGCTCGCCTTCTTCATCTCGATGGGGGTCGGCGTGATCTTTGGGATTTACCCGGCCATGCGAGCGGCGGCGATGGATCCGATCGAGGCCTTGCGGCACGAGTGAGCCAGCACGGGAGCGCCAGCGACGGCGGAAATCAACTTTGCCGCGACGCACGAGCTGCATACACTAAAAGCGAACAACACAAGTCGTGGGAAAAGCCGTGCGAGGAGTCGTCCCAGTCGAATCAGCGAGCTAACCATCAACCTCAGGACCCGCGAGCCATCCCATGTTGGCAACCCGCTGGCGTTTGTTGATCTCGCATCTGGCCTTCTCCCTTCCTCCCCTCGACCGCGCACCCCACTTGGGCGTGCGCTGCGCTCAGGCCGGGCAACCCGCCTATGCCAACGCCCTGGCCGCGGCTGCCCGCCAGCGCTACCAGCTGCAACACCACGCTCGACTCCGCCGGACGGGGCATCGCGGGTAGGGTCCTACGCCGACCCCCGGCGCGGTTTCCGCGGCGAAGCCGCCTTGGGCCGGGCTCCGGTCTTCGTTTTCGGCGCGGGCTTCTTCGTCTTTGGTGCGCCCGTCGTGCGACGCTCCGCCCCGGCCAGCTGCAGCACCGTCTCGAACTCGGCAGGCCTAACCGGTTGCACCGACAAGCGCGAGCCGCGCCGCAACAGCTCCATGTCCTTGAGCGCCGGCACGCTCCGCAGGCGCTCGAGCGGAAGCGGCTCGGCAAAGATCCGCTCCAGCCGCACGTCGACCATGAACCAGATCGGATTCTGGTCGGTCGCCTTCGGATCGTAGTACTTGCTCTGGGGATCCCGCGCGGTGTGGTCGGCATAGCCCGCCTGCACCACAACGGCCGTTCCCACAATCGCCGGCGGGTCGGCGCTGGAGTGATAGAACAGCAGCCGATCCCCCACCCGCATGTCGTCGCGGAGAGTATTGCGGGCCTGATAGTTCCGCACGCCGTTCCAGAAGGTGGTCTGGTCGGGCTCGCGGGCCAGATGCTGGATCGAATACGACTCGGGCTCGGTCTTGATCAACCAGTGACGCGCAGGCATCGAAGGGTCTCGTCGGCAGCGGGCGTGGCGGACGTTCGGCTAGGGAGCCAGATTCTAGCCCCTGCCTCCGACCCCGGCCAGCAGTCACAACCCATTGTCTGGTAAGCGATTGGTGCTCTACGATTCTCGCAGCGGGACCCCGGCGACCGCCGCCCGGGCAAGAAGATCCCATCCACGGCAACTATTCGCACAACGCCATGACGAAATCGGGCACCTCGCCTCCGCGGGCGGGACACACTTCCGACGCGGTGCGGCCGTCGATCGACTGGCCCGAGGAGCTCGCGCGCCATGGCCGGTG
>JAEUIK010000766.1 GCA_016793185.1 Planctomycetaceae bacterium
GGGAGCAAGCCCCCGTCCGAGAACCTGTCTCTGGGAGGGAATCTCCGATGCGCTTCGCCCAGCCGTTGTTCGCCGTGGCCATTCTCCTGCAGGCGCCGCAGTGGGCGGTCGCGCAGGCCCCCGGCGCGGCCGTGCTCCCCAAGTGCCGTGTCGCGCTGATCGACGAGGCGGAAGTTCCCGCCCAGGAAGCGGGCCGGCTCACGGCCATCGAGGCGGAAGAAGGCAACTACGTCGAAAAAGACACGCTCGTCGCCCAGATCGACGACCAGCAGGCCCTCAGCGACAAGCTGGTCGCCGAGAAGGAAGAAGAAGTCGCCAAGGTCCAGGCCGAGAGCGACGTCGAAGTGCGGATCGGCATCAAGGCCGCCCTGTTGGCCAAGGCCGAGTACGACCAGTTGATCGAGGCCAATCAAAAGTCGCCCGGCGCCAAGACCGAGGCCGAAAAGCGCATCAAGATCTTCAACTACGACAAGGCCGTCCTGCAAACGGAAAAGGCCCGCCAGGATCAGAGCATCGCCAAGACGACGGTCGAAGCCCGCAAGGCCCAGGTCGAGGCGGCCGAGGCGGGCGTGCAGCGGCGGAAGATCCTCGCGCCCCTCTCGGGCGAGGTCGCCAAGGTGTACCTGCACCAGGGCGAATGGGTCTCGCCGGGGGCGCCCGTGGTGCGGATCGTCCGCCTCGATCGCCTCAAGATCGAGGGCTTTCTCGATCCCAAGCAGTTCGCTCCCTCGGAGGTCGTCAATCGCCCAGTCAGCTTCGAGACCGAGCTCACGCGGGGCCGCAAGGAAAAATTCACCGGCAAGGTGACCTACGTGAACTTCGAGATCGAGCCCACCGGCTACGTCCGCGTGACGGCCGAAGTGGTCAACCGCAAGGAGGAGGGGCAGTGGCTGCTGCGGCCGGGAACCACCGGAGAGATGACGATCACCATGGGACCGGTCGCCACGACCGACCGCCGCGCCACTGAAGCGGCCGGGCCGACCTTGTCGACCGCGCCGGCCCGCTAAGGACCGTACCCGCTCCGCGATGCTGACCCTCCAAGACAGCCTGGTTTCGAGCTCCGCCCGCAAGCTCCCGCTGCGCGCCCGGCCCGATCTCTCGGCCCGCAAGCACCGTTACCAGGGTCAGACCTACTGGGTGGTGAAGGAGCCGGTCGGACTCAACTATTTTCGCTTCCAGGAGGAAGAGTACGCCATCCTCAACATGCTGGATGGCACGGTCAGCCTCGACCAGGTGCGCGAGCGCTTCGAGCGCGAGTTTCCACCGGAGAAAATCACGCTCGACGAGCTGCAGCAGTTCATCGGCACGCTGCACCGCAGCGGGCTGGTGATCGCCGATGCCCCCGGGCAGGGGCACCAACTGCACAAGCGGCGCACCGAGCGCCGCCGCAAAGAGCTGCTGGCCGCCGCGACAAACATCCTCTCGATCCGCTTCAAGGGGATCGATCCGGACCGCTTCTTCAACTTCATCTATCCGTGGATTCGCTGGTTTTTCACGATCCCGGCGCTGGTCTGCTGCCTGCTGCTGGCGACCGCGGCCCTGACGCTGATCACCGTCGAGTTCGACGTCTTTCAATCCAAGCTCCCCGGTTTTCACCAATTCTTCAACGTCAAGAACGCGTTCCTCCTGGCCGTGGCGCTGGGGGTGACCAAGGTCCTGCACGAGTTCGGCCACGGGCTGAGCTGCAAGCACTTTGGAGGCGAGTGCCACGAGCTGGGGGTGATGGTCCTGGTGCTGACCCCCTGCTTGTATTGCAACGTAAGCGATTCGTGGCTCCTGCCCAGCAAATGGCAGCGGGCCGCCATCGGCGCGGCCGGGATGTACGTCGAAGTGGTGATCGCTTCGATCTGTACGTTCGTCTGGTGGTTTACCGAGCCGGGGCTTTTGAACCATCTCTGCCTGAGCACGATGTTCGTCTCGTCGGTGAGCACGATTCTCTTCAACGGGAATCCGCTGCTCCGCTACGACGGCTATTACATCCTGTCGGACTTGATCGAGATTCCGAACCTCCGCCAGAAGGCCTCGGATATTCTCAACCGGAAGCTGGCCTACTGGTGCCTGGGGATCGAGTCTCCCGACGATCCGTTCCTCCCGCAGCGGAATCAGGTCTTTTTTGCCGCCTATAGCGTGGCGGCGGCCGCGTATCGCTGGGTCGTGACCTTTTCGATCATGTGGTTCCTGTACAAGGTCTGGGAGCCGTACCGGCTGGAGATCATCGGCCAGATGATCGCGCTGGCCGCGTTGTATGGTTTGTTCGTGCAGCCCGTCTGGAAAGTCGCCAAGTTCTTCTGGGTGCCGGGGAGGATCAACAAAGTGAAAAAGCCTCGCATGTACGCCACGCTGGCGCTGCTGGGCCTGCTGGTCGCCGGCTTCTTCTGGATTCCCTTCCCCAACCGCGTGTTTTGCACCTTCGAGGTGCAGCCCTACGGGGCCAGCCCCGTGTATGTCGACGTGCCGGGCGAGCTGGAAAAGCTGCACGTTCGGCCGGGGCAGCAAGTCAGCGACGGCGCCCTGCTGGCCGAGCTCAAGAACCTCGACGTGCGCTTCGAAATCGAAGAACTCAAGGGACGCCAGGCCGAGTACCAGGCGCAGTACGACGCCACCGAAGTGCTGGCCTTCTCCGATCCCGCTTCCTCGGCCCAGCTCCCGCGGATCAAGTCGAATCTCGATTCGGTCACCGAGCAACTCGCCAAGCGCGAGCAGGATCTGAGCCTGCTGCAGCTGTCGGCCCCCGTCGCCGGCACCGTCATGCTTCCCCCCGAAACACCCCCGGCGCCCGACGCCGAGGAGAACCTCCCCACCTGGTCGGGCACGCCGCTGCAGCCCGAGAATCTCGGCTGCACGCTCGAAGAAGGGGTCATGCTCTGCCAGATTGGCGATCCGCGGAAAATGCAGGCGATCCTCGTGATCGATCAGAACGATATCGAGTTCATCCACGAGAACCAGGAAGTCGCCCTGAAGCTGGATGCCCTGCCGGGCGACACCATTCCGGGGCGGATCGTCGAGATCGCCAATGTCGATCTGAAGGTCAGTCCCCGCAGCCTCTCGAATAAATCCGGGGGCGAGCTGGCGACCAAGACCGACGAGTCGGGCAAGGAACGCCCGCTGAGCACTTCCTACCAGGCGCGGGTGCCGATCGACGATCCCGATCAGCTCCTGGTCATGGGTCTCAAGGGTCGCGCCAAGATCTACGCGGGCAAGCTGACCCTGGCCCAGCAGGCCTGGCGCTACATCACCCGCACGTTCCACTTCGAGCTGTAGGGCGGCAACTCGGGGTTGAGACTGGTAGTCCAGCAGCCATGGCAATCTGTCGCGTGCCACAGCGGGCTTGTCCCGCAGCGTGAACCACCACCAGGCACTGCCAGGCGAGCTAGCGGTGGCACCCAGACCGAGAATTAGCGGTAGGCGGTCCAGTAGGTCAGGCATCTTTGCCTGACGACTTGAGTTGTAGCTGTCAGGCATGACTGCCTGACCTACGATGATCTAGAATACGCGCATCGCTCCGCTGAGTTCGCGAGTCTCCTGGCGTCGACGCTGTTGCTACTTATGGCGATTCGTTGCCTTTGCCCCTTGGGTCACCCGTTGATCTTTCCGGACGAGCTGGCGGGAACCGACAGCCGTTGCCCGACCTGCCAGCAGCGGGTGGCGATCCCGGTGAGTGGCGAGTTGCCGGCCGCGACATCGACCACGTCACCGGCCGTGTCGCCGGCATTACCGCCGGTGGTCGAGATGGAGCGCGAGGTTGCCGCGCCGCCGCCGCCACTACCGGTGGCGTCCCCCCCGCTCTTCCTGGCGCCGCGTAGCCAACCAGCAGACGATGCTCGGATGCGCGCCGCCTATGCCGTGGCAGGCGCCGCGGCAGCACTGGCCATTCTTGGCGCCTGGCCGGCGCTCGCGGCCGTGGGCAAGTCACCGGCCCGGGCCTGGATGTGGATCGTCCTCGGCATGTCGCTGGTGGAACTGGCCTACGCCCTGTGGCTGGCGGGACTTCCCGATTGGAGCACGCTCTGGATCGGCCGCTGGTTGGCGCTCGCCTGGAGTGCGATCTACGCACTAGCGCTGCTGGTGGCGCTGGCTACGCCCGTGTCGAATGCGTTGCCGCTGGGACTGGAAGAGGTCCGCGGCAGCTTAGCTCCCTGGGCGGCAACCTTGGCGACCTTGCACGGAGTGCTGGCCGCCGCGGCCGGGTGGATCGCGGTTCGCTGGCGCCGCGAATACGAGCGGGCGAAGCTGGCAGCCCGCGGCGGGTGAAAGTGCGGCCGGAGCATCGCAGACAACCACCCCGAGCCCCGGGCCTCAGGCCTGGGGAGCCGAACTTGTGATCGGCGTCGCCATGAACGCCACGGCTTCGGGGACCTTAGGTCCCCGGCTCGGATGAGAGCTGAACCAGTGATCGGCGTCGCCACGGGGGCAACAACTCCGGAGAGCTGAGCTCCCCGGCTCGGTCGAGAATGCTACCCGATCGCATCCGCATCTGATTCGATCAACTGACGGCTCCGACTAGGATCCGGCGATCAGGCCGGGGTCGGAGAACCGTGTGTAGTTGATGCCGTACGTCATCGGCACGACGCCGTAGAGGCCGCGGGTGAAGACCAACTCGATCCACTCGTCGGCCACCAGGATTGGCGACTTGGGGACGATGATGATGTCGGAATCGTTGAGCCAGATTTCGTCCGACGGGGCGGGACGCTTGGCGTACAGGGCTCCGCGAAGATCGAGCATCGTGGCCATCAAGCGCCAGTCGTCGCCCCGGCGGAAGACCACTACCTGGCGGAGGTTGGCCCCCACCCGCCAGTTGCCGGCAGTGGCCAGGGCCTGGATGGCCGTCATGGGGCCCGTCATCTCCACCCGGCCGGGATTACCGACCTCGCCGAGCACGTAGACGTAGCGCGGCGCCCGGGCGGCCAGGATCGGCGTCACTTCGATCCCTTCGACGACTTGCGCATACCGGGCGTTCAGCTCGCGATGGAGCTCGATGATCGACAGCCCCTGCACTGGCACCGAACCGATCGCGGGGAGCTGGATCGTCCCTTCGGGCGTGACCCGGGCCCCCTGGCTCTGACCACCCACGCCGAACCGTCGATCGACCGACGCCCGGAGGTCTTCGAGCCGGGTATCGACCCGCAGCGGGGTGATGCTGATGGCGGGATCGCGGTAGTACTGGCGATAGAGCTCGTTGAGCTCGTCGCGCACCTGATCGACCGTCCGCTTGGCAATGCGGACTTGTCCCAGCAGCCGTAGCGAGATGGTGCCGTCGGGCTGGACGATCAGGTCGCGCTGCAATTGGGGATCGTTGAAGCTTTCGACGCGGAGCTCGTCACCCACCTCGAAGACGTACGGGCGGCCGATCTCTTCGCGCGTCACGCGGTAGACAAAATCGAGCTGATCGTCGACGCGGATGCGGTACTCGGGCACGTGCTGCAAGCGGTCGTGTCCGGCGTATTCACCCTGGGCAAACGCTTGCCAAGGAATCGGCCCGATCCCTTGCCAGCCCGGCTCGCCGCAGGGGCCGCTCATGGTCGAATCGACGCCGTTGATCTGGTGGGGCGCCGCCGGGCCGAGGGCCTGGCAGAGCTGGAAGTTCTCGCTGGCGATCCAGTGGACCTTGAGCTGCGGCGCGGCCTCTTCGCTGGAAGGCGTGGCGGCCACGGTGCGGGCCGGCGCCGTCTTGGGCGCCGAGACGGGCGCCTCGGCGCCACGCTGCTGGGCCGCGTAAATCGACGTCAGGCCGAGTCCTAAGAGTGCCAGCCCGGTCGTCCAGCGGGGCCGCCCGGCGGCTCGGAGACAACGCAGCAATTGGGACAGCGTAAGCTTCACGACTCGATTCCTTTTTTCACGCGTCAACCAGCCGTGGGAGCAGCGCTCTGGGGTTTGCTGCGGCGGCGGCTGGGTCATGGATCATGGCGGGTAGGGTTACTGGCGAAAGAAGCCCTTTCGGGGGGCGTCGGGTGCGGGGGGGCCAGCCGGTTTGCTGGCGGTGGTCGGGGTGTTCGCGGGGGCCGACGGTTGCGGTTGGCCGTTCGGCGTGGGGGGCGCCCACATCTCGCTCGATTGCGAGAAGGTCGCCGGATCGAGCCACACGACCGTCGCGTTGGCCGTCATCGATTGCCCCTTGGAGCGCGCGAGCTGCTTGACGCGCGCCTGGGCCGCCTTCGATTCGGCCTGCGCCAGCTGCGCCAAGCGGACTTCGCCGAGCTGCTGGTGCACGACCGTCAGGTTCTGCCAGGTGGCGGGCTGCGGCGAGACCTCGAGGCTGTGCAACAGCGCCGCCTTCGCCTGTTGGAACTTGCCGTAGCGGGCCAGGAGCACGCCCAGGTCGTTCGCCGCCATGTAATTCCGGCCGTCAACCAGCAGTGCCGCCTGGTGATAGACGATCGCCTTCGGCTCGGCCGAAGCGATGCCTTGCACGGGCTGCTGGGCCAGCACGCTATGGAGCTTGCCGAGGCCGTACAGGGCGAGCGAGCCCGACGGTTCGCGGCCGGCCGCAAAGGCCAGGCGCCGCTGGGCATAGGTGTAGTATTGCTGCATGGCCGCCAGGCGCGAGACGGAATTCGGCGGCAGCCCCTTCAGGACCGGCGTCGTGTGGGGCTTGGCGATCCGGATGACGTCGATGTTGTCTTGCAGGCGTCCTCCCTGCGAGGCGAAGTCGTCCGATTCCTTGATCGCGGTCAGGCCGTCGGCCAAGGCCTGGCTGTGTTCGGTCGAACGCTCCTCGGCGTCGATCGCGTGGGCGACGATCTGCAGCGCCTCGATGAACTCGGCCCGGGCCGAATACATCGCATTCCGCGTGGCCAGATCGAACGCCCGGCGGGAATGCTCGTCGGCCAGCCGCGAAACGGCAATCAGCTCGGCGGACCGCATCGGGGGCGCCCGGTCGGGAACCGGCAGCGCGCGATCGCGCGGGGCGGCGGCCTCGACCGGCTGACGCGCCACCTGAGCCGGCGCGGGAGCACGGTGCGGCGCGGCCGCGACCGGCGCCGGAATCGCTGGGGGAGCCTGCACGGCAACGCGTTCCGGCTGCAAGGCGGGCTTCCGCACCGCCGGAGAACGAGTCGTGTCGCCGAGCGGTCGGGGAGTCGCCGGCGCCGACGACGGGGCCAGTCGAATCGCCGCCTGGCCGCTCGGATCGTGTTCGGAATGCGCCAGCAGCGCCGGTTGCGGCGGAATCGGCTGCGCCGGAAGCGGGCTGCGCGTGATCGTTTCGTCCTGTTCCGTGACTGCCACGCTGGCCGGCGGCGCCGACGTGGTCGGCTTGGCCGCGGGGGACGTCGGCACGCTGTGCTTCACTGGCGGGGCCGCTACCGTCGCACGCGGCAGAGCGGGCGTCGCCACGACATCCTCCGGCGCGGCTTGCGCCTTGAGGGGGGCGACCGGCTGCGTCACCGCCTCGCTGCTCGCCTGCGCCGGCGGGGTTGTGATCGCCAGTTCGGCCGCCGGCGAAGCGGCCGGTTGCGGCTGTGGCTGCGGCGCAACCGGCGCCGGAGCGACTGCCTGTTGGCTCGGTTGCGGCTGGCTGGCCGCGATCTCAGGGGCGCGCTCCGGAACGACAGCCACAGCCGCCGGCGGCGCCACCGTCGGCTCGGCCGGCTGCGAGGCGCTCGGTTCCGCGGCGCCATTGCCCGACGGAACTTCGAGGCGCGCGACATTCCGTTCCGCGGCGTCGATCGACTTGACCTTGTTGATGGAGAGCGTGCCGGTGGAAGCGAGCGGGGCGCTCGGCTCGACCTCCGGCGTCTCCTCGGGAGTCGCCGCAGCGGTTGCTTCGTCCGTGGCATCCGTCATCGCCACGGATTCGGGGCTCGGTAGCTGCGGCGCGGTTGTGTCTGCAGTTCCGGCTGCGTGGTCGGCGACTTCTTCGACCTCGGGCGCGGCGGCAACCGGAGCCGCGGATTCGGCGACCTGGGGTTCGTCCGCGAACGCTTCCGTCGCTTCGGCGTCGGCAGCGGGCGTCAGCTCGTCGGCCGGTGCCGTGCCAGCATGTTCGGCTAGCGCGGGAGAAGTTTCGAACGGCAGCAGCTCGGGCAGCGGGGCGTCTTCGGCCCCTTCGACTACGAGCGCGCGGTCGCTGGGGGGAATGAGCAGGTTCTCGCTCGCGGCCGTCTCAGGGTCGCCGAGTCCGGGCGCCGCAGCGGCGAAGTCGCCTGCGGATGCGGGGTCGCGCAACGTGGTGCGCGGCGGCGCGGCGTCGGCCGGAGCCGAGTTCGGCGCCAACGTCAGGGGCACATCCATCGGCGCATCGAACGCTCCCTGCGGAAACAACCGCGGGGGTTCGGTGTGTTCGGCGACCGTCGGCGCGGGGGCCTCGGACTGCGGTCGGCTCTGATTGCAGCCTCCCACAGCGACCGTCAGGCCGACCGCGGCAAACGAAAGTACGCAGATGCGAGCGAAGCGATCCGTCATGCGTCGTGGACCCGTATCCGTGGGTGCGCGCGAGCTGTGGCCCAAATAGACCAACGGCCCTTATCAGCAATCGTCTGGGGGGGGCGTGGGCGCTCACCAAAAAGGTCCGAACGATTTGCCCAATCGTGTCGGTACGCGCCGAGAGCACCGCAAAGTTTGCCGCGCTTCGCTAATCGAACAGCGCTTGCTGGCGTTCCGCCGGCGCAGCCCCGCCAGCGTGGGATGCCAGCGGAGTGCTAGTGCCAGCAGATCCCTTGCCGGCACTGGGGGGACGGGCCCGCGGCTGCCAACCCCCTGCCAGCGGATAGGCGGCAATGCCCGCCGCGCGGAGACAATCGACGAAGCTGGCCGGCCCATGGGTGCAATAGACCTGCTGGGCCCCCGAGCGCTCGATGCACTCGAACAACTCGTCGTAGTCGGCGTGGTCCGATAATGGAATCGCGTGATCGACGCTGAGCCAGCGCCGGCTCGCGGCCACGGCCGCCCACCCGCTGACCGCGATCGTGACCGTCCGCCGCCCGGTGGCCCACGAGCGATCGGCGCCATGCGGGGGAAGGATCACGACCTCCCCTGCTTCGGCTTTGCCGGAGAAGAGGCCGTAGGGTCCCAGCGCGACGCCGCACTGCTCGTAGACGCGACTGACGGCATGGATGTCGCGATGTTGCAGCACGCGAAAACCTTCGCGAGCGAGCAGGCAGGAAACCTCCTGGCTCTTGCCCAAAGTGTAAGCGCGCACGATCGGGGTGGCGTCGGCGGCCAGCGCGGCGGCCACCACTTCGAAGAGTTGGGCGATTGCCGTGGCGCGGGGGATGAGGCGATAGCGCGGATCGCCAAACGTGCTCTCGATGACCAGCACTTCCGCCCGCGGCACCTCGGCCCTTTCGGCCGTGGTTGACTCACCGAGCTTGAAGTCGCCGGTATAGAGGAGCGAGCAATCGCCATCTTCGGCCAGCAGCATCGCCGAGCCCAGGCAATGGCCGGCGGGAAAGGTCGTCAGCCGCAGCCCGCCGAACTCGAGTGGCTGGCGATAGGGGAGCTCGCGTACGGTCCGCCGGCCGAGCCGATGCTGGTAGAGCTGCCCGGTGGCGGGCGTGCAGAGCGCCAGTTCGTGGCGCGCCATGTGATCGTTGTGCGCGTGCGAGATGAAACCCCGCGGCTGGCGGCGGCGAAAATCGATGGCGAGGTCGGCTTGAGTCAGCTTGAGACCGCGGTCGAAGTGAAACACGGCGCGGTCCTCAACCAGTTCTCGGGCGAGCGCGGGCCGCAGCCCGCCAACCTCGCGGTCGGGGCCAGCCTTTTTCGCAACGGCGGTCAGCCTATTTCGCGACGGCGGCCAATTTGCCGCTGGGAGTCAGGCCGGCTCCCTTCCACACGGCGTCGAGCGATTCGCGGGCCGCTTTGAGGATCGCCTGACGCCCTTGCCCGGCGAAGCGGCTGGGATGCGCCGTCGGAGTGACAGGTCCGTCGTAGCCAAGTTCGGCCAGTGCCGTCAGGGCCGCGATCGCATCGATCACGCCGGTCTCGCCCGGCAATACGCGCGAGTCTGCGGCGGCGTCGCCGGGCTGGGTGCCGGTCTTGGCGTCGGCCAGGCGGACCGCGACGATCTGCTGAGCCGGCAGCTTGCGCACGGCGTCGAACGACCCCCCCGCGGCGAAGATCTGCCAGAGGTCGACGATCAGTCCGAGATTGGACGCGCCCGCCATGCCGACCAGCATGGCCGTTGCTTCGGCGCTGTGAATGAACTCGAAGGCTCGGTCGCGGCGCGCGTCGGGCGCGGCATCGAAACCGACGCCCAGGCGAATGCCGCGCGCTGCCAGCGCCTGGGCCACTTGTCCGAGGCGGGCGCGGTAGAACTCGAAGTTGGCGTGATAGGGTCGCTCGTCGGAGGCGGGCAGTAGGCTCGTCTCCCACCGCGTGCAACCCAGTTGCGCCGAGAGCTCCGCCCAGGCCGGAAGTTGCGCGAGTCCGGCCTGAAACTCCGCGTCGGCAGCGGCCGGGCTGAAAGGAAGCGCCGCCACGCCGAACTTCAGCTTGGCGCTCTCGAAAAGTCGCCGGGCACGATCCAGTCCCTGACTTTGCACGCGCTGCTGAAAGGCGGGTAAGTCGAGACTCACCCCTTTGAAACCGTTCGACAACGCGGACTCGATCAACTCACTATCTTGCTGCCCGGACAGACCGAGCGCCTCGAGACTCAAATTCCGAAACATTCAGGGCTCCGAACACACTTGGGCCTGCGGCGAGCAGGCGCTGCCAGATGACGACGTCGCGGTCCTCGAATTATGGCAAATTGCCGCCGGCCGAAAAAGGG
>JAEUIK010000772.1 GCA_016793185.1 Planctomycetaceae bacterium
GGCCTGACCTTGGCCGATCTCTTGCGACTCCGGCAGGCGCGCGCCGAGCAGAAGCATTACGACTTTATTGAAGCCAAGGCCAAGAGCGTCATTCACATTTACCTGCCGGGCGGAATGGCCCATCAGGAATCGTTTGATCCCAAGCCGTATGCGCCGATCGAGTACCGCGGCGAGTTGGGAGTCATCCCCACGAAGATTCCCGGCGAGCCGTTGTGCCAGACGTTGCCGCAGACGGCTGACATCGCCGACAAGCTCACCATCATCCGCTCGCTGACGCATGGCGAAGCGGCCCACGAGCGCGGCACGCACAACATGTTCACGGGCTACCGCCCCAGTCCCGCCTTGGTCTTTCCGAGCATGGGGAGCGTCGTCAGCCATGAGTATGGTCCGCGGAACAACCTTCCCCCCTATGTTTGCATTCCGAATCAGCCCAACGAGTACGCCGGCACGGGCTATCTCAGTTCGTCGTTCGCGCCGTTCAGTCTCGGGGCCGACCCGGCCGCGGCTGGATTCACGGTGCGCGATCTGAATCTCCCCAACGGGGTCGACGAGCCCCGCTTCGCCCGGCGGCGGACGGCGCTCGAAGCGGTGAACGACTACTTCGCCCAGAAGGAGAAGTCGGACGCGCTCACCGCGATGAACACCTTCTACGATCGGGCCTATAGCCTGATCAGCTCGCAGCAGGCCCGCGAGGCGTTCAACATCGATGCCGAGCCCGCTGCGATCCGCGACGAATACGGCCGGAACGAAGCCGGGCAGCGGATGCTGATGGCCCGCCGCCTGGTGGCGGCCGGCGTGCGGCTCGTGTCGCTGACGTACGGCGGCTGGGACATGCACGACCAGGTCGCCAATGGCATGAAGAACTCGCTGCCGGCGTTCGATCAGGCGTTTGCCACGCTGATCCGCGATCTCGATCGCAACGGTCTGCTCGACGAGACGCTAGTAATGGTTTCGAGCGAGTTCGGCCGCACTCCCAAGATCAACCGCACCGCTGGGCGCGACCATTGGCCCAAGGTGTTTAGCGTGGCGCTGGCCGGCGGCGGCATCAAGCGCGGCTACATCCACGGCGCGTCGAACGCCACGGCGGCCGAGCCGGAGAAGGATCCGGTCAGCCCGGCCGACCTGGCCAAGACCGTCTACTACCAGATGGGGATCATCGCCGACAAGGAGCTGATGGCGCCAGGCGATCGTCCCATCGAAATTGTCGGCGAAGGGGACGTTTGCAAGTCGCTCATCGCCTAGCAACCAAGCTGGTCGGTGGCACTTTCCTGCGGGGAGTCGTGCCTCGACCATCTCGTCCAACTACAGTGGTATCCCAAGTCGCCGGCGGCTCGGACGCTTCCGGGAGTGATTCGACACGAGCTGCCCGGATTCGACGAGTCAGGCTCAGGAAGAGCCCGTCGCAGACCGGCGGCTGATTCGGTCGCACATTACCATGTGTTCGCTTCCCGGCCCGTGGTTGCCGCGGCAACCCGCGTCGAAGATCGTCTGCGAGGATTCCATGATTCGTAGCTCTCGCCTGGAGCTGCGCGCTGGCAAGGCCATCGCGCGCTGCCTGGGATTCGCGGTAACCTTGATTGGCCTGGCCACGTGCTCGTGCTCGCAGGAGGCGCACGCTGCCAACCCGAGTTTCGGCGGGACCTCGCCCGTCGGCGCGCAACGAGGGGCCGAAGTCGAGGTTGTCCTGAGCGGTGGAAGCCTCAGCGACGCGCAGGGGCTGTACCTCTACGAACCCGGCATGGAGGTCAAAGGTTGGGAAGTCGTCAATGACAATCAGGTGAAAGTCAAACTGGCGATCGCCGCGGATTGCCGGCTGGGAGCGCATCCCTGGCGCATCCGCACGGCGACCGGCATCAGCAATTTGCGCACGTTTTCGGTCGGCGCTCTCAAGGAGACGGTCGAAGCCGAACCGAACAGCGAGTTTGCCCAACCGCAGCCTGCCGAACTCGACACCACCATCAATGGCGTGATCGAGACGGAGGATGTCGACTACTTTCGCGTCAAAGCAACCAAGGGTCAGCGGATCACCGCCGAGGTCGAAGGCATCCGGCTGGGGAACACCTTCTTCGATCCGTACGTCGCCATCATGGACGCCAAGCGGTTCGAGTTGGCGAACTCGGACGATGCCGCGCTTGTCTGGCAGGACGGCGTTGCTTCGATCGTCGCTCCCGAGGATGGCGACTATATCATCCAACTGCGCGAAAGCGCCTTCGGCGGTAACGGCGCCTGCACTTATCGTTTGCACGTCGGCACGTTTCCCCGCCCGACCGCGATGATTCCGGCCGGCGGTAAGCCGGGGACCACTTTGCAGGTTCGCTGGCTGGGAGATGTCGCCGGCGAATGGACCGAGGAAGTTCCGCTGCCGGCCGACTTGCGACCGATTTTCGGAGTCCATGCCCACGACGCGCGCGGCATCTCGCCGTCGGCCAACGTGTTTCGGCTCGGCGACCTCGATAACGTGCTCGAGGTGGAGCCCAACAACACGCTGCCCGAGGCCACGCCGTTCGCGGCTCCCATGGCGCTGGGAGGCGTTATTGGCGAGGCCAGCGACAGCGACTGCTTCAAGTTCGCAGCCAAGCAGGGGGAGGTCTACGACGTGAGCGTCTTCGCCCGGGCGCTCCGCTCGCCGCTCGACAGCGTGCTCTCCATCACCAAGATCTCGGGCGAGGGGGTCGCCGGGAACGACGATAACGGTACCCCCGACAGCTACCTCCGCGTGACCATCCCGGCCGACGGCGAGTACGTGATCCAGATTCGCGATCATCTCGGCAAGGGAGGCCCCGATTATGCCTATCGGTGCGAGCTCGCGCCGGTGCGGGCGAAACTCA
>JAEUIK010000038.1 GCA_016793185.1 Planctomycetaceae bacterium
TGTTCGACATTCCCGTCGAGCAGATTGACGTCGTGGTCCACCCGCAGTCGATCGTTCATTCGTTTGTCGAGTTCGTCGACGGTTCGGTGCTGGCGCAATTGAGCCCCCCCGACATGAAGCTGCCGATCCAGTACGCTTTGAGCTATCCGCAGCGCACCGCCGGCGTGGCGGCGAAGTTCGACTGGACCAAGGCCCATCAGCTCGAGTTCGAGCCCCCCGACGAGGAACGCTTTCCGGCGCTGACCTTGGGACGCGAGGCGGCCCGCGCCGGAGGCACCGCCGGCGCGGTGCTCAACGCCGCCAACGAAGCGGCCGTGGCGGCCTTTCTGGCGGGCGAGCTGCCGTTCCTGGAGATTGTTCCCTGGTGCCGCCGCGCACTGGCTAACCACGATTTTGATCCGAATCCCACCCTCGAGGAGCTGGTGCGCCTCGACCGTTGGGCTCGCGAAGAGGTTGAACACGGACTATGGAATTCCTCGAGACCCTCGTCCATTACGCGATAATCATCGGCGAGGTGGCGCTGGCCCTCGGACTGGTGATCTTCGTCCACGAACTCGGGCATTTCGTCGTCGCCAAGCTGTGCGGCGTGAAATGCGAGAAGTTCTATCTGGGCTTTGACGTCTACGGCCTCAAGCTCTGCAAGTTCCAGTGGGGTGAGACCGAGTATGGCATCGGCGCGCTCCCCTTGGGGGGCTACGTCAAGATGCTCGGCCAGGACGACAATCCCGCCAAAGCCTACGAAGAAATGCAGCGGGCCAAGCTCGCGGCTGGCGGGAGCACGGCGGGCGACGGCGCGACGGCCGCGACCGCTGCCGATGCAGCGACCAGCGACGAAGCGGTCACGCTCGATCCGCGGAGCTACATGGCCCAGAGCGTCCCCAAGCGGATGGCCATTATCTCGGCCGGCGTGGTGATGAACCTGATCTTTGCCTTCCTTTTCGCGGTGCTCGCTTACGAAGTGGGGGTGCAGGATAGTCCCACCATCATCTCGGGAGTCGTTTCCGGCCAGCCGGCCTGGCGCGCGGGCCTCGAGCCCGGCGACAAGATCGTCAAGGTCGGCGAGACGCCGACTCCTTACTTCAGCGACCTGACGCAGGCCGTAATGCTGGGGGACTTCAGCGACGGCCTGCAGCTCGGGATCGAGCGCGCCGGCCGCGAGCCCTTCAGCGTTACGGTGATGCCCGACGACAAGCTCCGCAAGGTTCCCTCGATCGGCGTGCAGGGCCCCTCGACCACGCGGCTCAGCAAGCTCGACCGCTGGAGCACCGCCCGGCCCGTCCGCGAAGGCTCGGCCGCGAGCGCCGCGGAGCCTGCATTCGAGCCCGAGGACGAGATCGTCGCCATCGGCGACGTCCCGATTGAGAGCTATGCCGATCTGGCGCGCGAACTGGCGCGCCGCGCGGATCAGCCTTTGAGCGTGCAGGTGCGCCGCGCCACGAAAGTCGAGTCGGCGGCCGATCGCAAGTCGGCGACGGATGACTCCGGCACGTTGGTCAAGATCGAAGTGCCGACGGCTCCCGTCCTGGATTTTGGCCTGGCCATGCAGGCGGGACCGATCAGCGCGATCCAGCAGGGCTCGCCCGCCGAGGGCAAACTGCAGGTGGGTGACGAGCTGCTCGCCATCGATGGTCAGCCCATCGCCGACCCGATGCGGGTGCCCGCCCAGCTCAATCGCCGGGCCGGCGAGAAGGTGACGATTCGCGTGCGGCGCGGCGGCGTTGAAGAACCGCTTGATCTCGAACTCGTGCTGCGCGCTCCGCTCGACTACGAATGGCCCGATATGCCGGGTCTGGGGCTGCCGCTGAGCGTACCCGCCGCGGGCTTTGCCTATCCGGTCGGCAATGTCGTGGCGGCGGTGGCGCCGGGAAGCCCCGGCGACGCGATGCTGATCAAGGCGGGCGACGAAATCACCGGCGTGGCCATCACCGCGGCCGCCGAGCCGAGCGCGTGGAGCTGGCGCAAGCCGCAGCCCGATCGCTTTCCGTTGGCGGCCGATAAGCCCAACTGGCCGGTCGTGTTGGGGTTGCTGCAGCGGCTCCCGAAGGGGAGCACGATTACCCTCACGGTGGCGCGCGATGGCGCCGATCCGCGCGAAGTGGCGATCGCCCCGGTCGCCGCCGCCGACTGGTTCAATCCCGATCGCGGCTTCAATACGACGCCCGATCTGGTGACCCATCGGGCGGCCTCGCTCGGCGAGGCGATGCGGCTTGGTTTCGCCAAGACGAAGGACAACGTCCTGCTCGTCTATCGCTTTCTCCGCAAGCTCAAGGAGGGGCAGGTGCCAGTGGCCGCCATCGGCGGCCCGGTCGAGATCGCCAAGCAAGCGGGCGCGTCGGCCAGCGCCGGCCTCTCGCATTTGCTGATTTTTCTCGTCATGCTCAGCGCCAACCTGGCGGTGATCAATTTCCTGCCGATTCCTTTGCTCGACGGCGGGCACATGGTGTTCCTCACGCTCGAGGCGATTCGCCGCAAACCGGTCAGCGAGCGCGTCGTCGTCGCCTTCCACTACGCGGGATTCGTCTTTCTGCTGAGCCTGATGTGCTTCGTGCTGTTCCTCGACCTGGGAGGCCGAGCCTGGTTGTGGAAGCCGTAGGTCCAACACGCACGAAGGCCCGGCCCCGCGTGCGGGCCGTGCTGTTCGACGCGGTGGGGACGCTCATCCGGCCCGAACCCTCCGTGGGCGTCGCGTATGCCGCGGCTGCGGCCCGCCAGGGCATCAACCTGCCGGCCGACGAAGTCCAGGCGCGATTTCGCAAGGCCTTCGCCGCGGAAGAATTCGCGGACCGTCACTCGGGACAGGGACGCACGAGCCACGAGCGCGAGGTCCAGCGCTGGCGGTGCATCGTGGCCGCGGTCTTTCCCGGGGCGCGCGACCCGGAGGCGTTGTTCGCCGACCTCTGGGACCACTTTGCCGACGCCGCGAACTGGCGGCTGTTCGCCGACGTTCCGCCCGTGCTCGCGCGGCTCCGGGCCGAGGTTGACTGGGTCGGAGTCGCTTCGAACTTCGATCAGCGGCTGCACGCGATTTGCCAGCACATTCCGCCGCTGAGTCAGCTAGCGCCCGTGATCGTTTCGGCGGAAGTGGGCTGGCGCAAACCGTGCCAGCAGTTTTTCGCAGCGGCGGCCGCGGCCCTGAGCGTCGCTCCCAGCGAAATCCTGCTGGTTGGCGACGATCTCGAGAACGATTACCGGGCCGCGGTGGCGGCCGGCTGGCAAGCGGTCTGGCTGGATCGACAACCTGGCACGCAGCCCCTGAGAGAACCGCCCGCTTTGGCCGATAGAGCTATAACCCAACTGAGCGAACTCCGTTGGTAAGTGGCGCGGACGAGGCGACCTTGCCGCAACATTCGGCAGTCGTTAGCATCCCGCCGGGAAGTCAGCCGAGACAGTCCGGTTACCTGGCTTGCTAGCAATGGCAAGCAACTCTCGGTACGGAAAGGATTCCGGTACATGGCGTTTCGTCTTGCGCAGCTCGCGGAGTTGACTGGCGGCCGGCTCGTCGGCGACGGCGAAGCCTGGATCACGGGGGCGGCCGTGCTGGGGGACGCCAAACCCCACGAAATCACGCTGGTCGATCACGCCGATCGTCTCCCGAAACTCGGCACATCGCTCGCGGCAGCAGCCGTCGTGCCGCGGGGACTGCCGGCCGCACCGATCGCCACGATCGAAGTCGACGACGTCCATCAGGCCTTCGCCGCGATTGTGCAGCACTTCCGTCCCGCGCGCCAGCGCCTGCGGCGCGGCGTCAGCCCCGCGGCCTTCGTCAGCCCCTCGGCACGCATCGAGTCGGACGTGGAAATCCAAGCCGGCGCTTTCGTCGGGGACGACGCCGTGATCGAGTCGGGCGCCACGATTCACTCCGGCGCCCGCGTCATGGCCGGCTGTCGCATCGGGGCGAAGGCGACGATCTACCCCAACGCCGTGCTCTACGAAGATACGGTCATCGGTCCCCGGGCAATCGTTCACGCGGGGGTCGTGCTCGGCGCCGACGGTTTCGGCTATAAGTTCGTCGCGGGACGCCACCAGCAGAGCGCCCAGCTCGGCAACGTGCAGATTGGCGCTGACGTTGAAATCGGCGCCAACACCACGATCGACCGCGGCACCTACGGTCCCACCGTCATCGGCGAAGGGACCAAGATCGACAACCAGGTGCAGATCGGCCACAACTGCCGCCTCGGCCGGCACAACCTGATCTGCTCGCAAGTGGGCATCGCCGGCAGCACGTCGACCGGCGACTACGTCGTCATGGCCGGACAATGTGGCGTGCGCGATCACGTGCATATCGGCACCGGCGCCATCCTGGCGGCCATGTCGGGCATCAGCAATGACGTGCCCGAGGGGGCGCGGATGATGGGCATTCCCGCCACGCCGGAACGCGAGCAGAAGCTCAAACAGGCTTCCTTCGCCAAGCTCCCCGAGATGCGCCGCCAACTGCGCGCGCTCGAGCGGCTCGTCGCCGCGCTCGTGCCCGAGACCCACCCGTTGCCCCAGGAAGATCGGCCGGGAGAAACCAACGCCGCGGCCTAGCGGCGCGGCTGCGCAGGAATGGATCAGCCGGATCAGGCTGCCGCTGGAAATGTCGATTGCATTCGAGCTACCCGCTGCTTCGCGCATCGCTCAACCGCGCCGTGTCGGACTCATGGCCGGTTGGGGGCGCTATCCGATTATCGTTGCCGAGAGCCTCCGCCGCGCGGGCTGCGAAGTCTATTGCGTCTGCCTCAAGGATCACGCCGATCCGCAGCTCAATTCCATCTGCAACGGCACCACCTGGATCGGCATGGCCAAAGTGGGGCGGGCCATTCGTTACTTCCGTCGGCACGGCGTGACCGACGCCACGATGGCGGGCAAGATCCACAAGGTGCGGTTCTTTCAGCCCTGGGTGTGGTTCAAGCACCTGCCCGACTGGCGCGCCATCCGCCGATTCTATCCGCACTTCTTCCTCTCGCGCGCCGACCGCAAGGACGATACGCTGCTGACTGCCTTGATCGAGGAGTTTGCCTTGGACGGAATCCGCTTCGCGCCCGCCACCGATTACGTGCCGGAGCTGCTCGCCAAGCCGGGCCAGCTGACGCGGCGCGGCCCCTCGGGGGCCCAATGGAAGGACATCGAATTTGGCTGGGGAATCGCCCGCGAAATGGGGCGCCTCGATATCGGCCAGAGCGTGGCGATCCACCGCCGCGCGACGATCGCCGTCGAGGCCATCGAGGGGACCGACGAATGCATCCGCCGCGCCGGCCAACTCTGCCGGGCCGGCGGATTCACCGTGGTCAAGGTGGCCAAGCCGCAGCAGGATATGCGCTTCGATGTGCCCACCATCGGCGTCGGGACCTTGCGAACCATGGTCGAAGCCCGGGCGAGCGTCCTGGCCGTCGAGGCGGGCCGAACCATCCTCTTGGATCAAGCCGACACCGTGCGCTATGCCGACGAGCAGGGGCTTGTCATCGTCGTCCTGGACGCCAACGGCAACCTGGTTTCCTAGTCCGGCCATACCCGCCGGGAAACATCCCGGATATGATGACTCCGTCGGCGTTTGCCCCAAGGCGGGAGCGCTCCGGCGCCGGCCCCTCGATAAAGGAACCTGCCCATGAGCACTTCCGTCGCGACCGCCAATGTGGTCTTGCGCGTTTCGCACGACGAGGCGCAGGCCATCGTCGAGGGACTGCAGATGCTGCTGAATTGCCGGCGATT
>JAEUIK010000321.1 GCA_016793185.1 Planctomycetaceae bacterium
AATGGCGAAGTGTTTCATGCCGATTCCGCAGTGATGCGCCTGGCCGTCGGCGCCGCCCTGCGGCGCTCTGGGGAGCGTGCAGGCATCGTTTCAGGCGCTCTCGCCCACGCCAATCGGCGCCGGCCTGCCGGGCACGGCGCCGTCGAGGTTCCGATGCGCCACCAGTTCGGCGAGAATGCTGATTGCGATCTCCGGCACGGTTTGCGAGCCGATATCGATTCCGAGCGGCGCATGGACGCGAGCCAGCGCCTCGCTCGAAACTCCTTCGTTCAGCAAATCATCGAAAATCAGCTTGATCTTCCGTTTGCTGCCGATCATGCCGACATATCGCGCCCCACGGTCGACGAGATGCAGCAAAGCCTCTTCATCGTGGTTGTGGCCGCGCGTCACGATCAGGCAGTAAGTGTTCCCGTCGATCTCGAGCTCGCGCAGAACCTGGTTGAACTCGCCGCTGAGACGCTGCGCCGCCAGCGGAAATCGCTCGCTGGTGACGTACTCGGCTCGATCGTCAATGACCCACACGTCGAACTCGAGCTGCGGCGCCCATTGCCCGACGGCCTGCCCGATGTGTCCGCCTCCGACGATAATCAGCCGGCAGCGGGGGAGCGTGGGGAGGTAGGCCACGCCCCGTTCGGCCTGGGCCCGCGGCCGCTGCGACAAGGGCGCCACCTGCGCGGCGATCGTGCCGGGCGGCTGGGTTGCCGCGCCCGAGGCGAAGCCCTCGGCCGCGACACAGGCGCCGTGCGCGTCGAACAGGTAACAGGCAGGACTGGGCCAGCCGCTGGCGGCGCTGTCGAAGACAATGGCCTCGGTGCATCCGGCGGCCTGCGCGAGCTGCCGCGCGAGCGCGGCGAAATAGTCGTGGCCGCTTCCCGCGCGGAGCGGCGCCACGAGAACTTGCATCCGCCCGCCGCAGATCAAGCCATCGTCCCAACCGTAGTTGTCGTCGAGCTGAAACTTGAGGACCTCGGCGGTTCCCTGCTGGAGCACTGCCAGGGCGCGGCGTTTGACCTCGGCTTCGACGCAGCCGCCCCCCAGGGTGCCGGCCTGACTGCCATCGGCGAAGACCAGCATTGCCGCCCCCGCCTTTTGCGGCGTCGACCCACGCGTTTCCACCAGGCGGCAATACACCAGCGGGCGCCCGGCGGCGAGCGCAGCGAGGAGTTGGTCAATCAATTCGCGCATCAACAGGGCACCTGGGAGGGATCGTGCGGCACGGACGTGGTGGAGGCCCGGGGCTGTTGCCCGCCGGATCGGGCGGGGATCCGCCGCGGTCGCAATCCCACGAAACGGCTCCGCTGGCAACTCAACTTAGAGGACGCCCTGGGCGGGAGCAACCGCCTCGCGCGCCGAGCCGTGCGCGGGGCGCAGGGACGCGGGGCGTGCTCAGTTCCGCGGCGTCGCGGCCTCTTCGAGCGACAGCCCGAACGAGAAGGCGAGACCGGCGTCGTCGAATTTGCCGGCAAAGACGACCGTTTCGGCCAGCTCGAGCAGGTCGGCCAACTGCTTGAGACCACGGTCCGCGGTCTCCGCGTCGAGCCCCCGCGTTAGTTGCACCAGGTTGCGGAAGAGCTCCGGGTGCTCTTTCATCAAGCCGCGTAACACACGGCAATCGACGTAGACCAACTGACTCGGTTCGGTGATGCGCGGGCTGAGCAGCGCCCGCACGCGGGGACTGGCGGCGAGCGAGGCAGGCTGTTCCGTCTCGATCGCACGGCGGACGCCCGCCGGCGAGGTTCCCCCGAAAAAGTAATTGCCGACCACGGCATAAGAGAGATCGAAGCCGGCGGGCATGCCGGGAACTCCCTGCAGGTACGTCAGCGTGCCCCCCTCGACCGGTTCGACCTTGACCTGCGTCGGGATCGATGCGGCGCCATCGGGTTCTGCCGTGGGGGGTTGTCCAGCCAGCACCTGCATGGCCGAGCGCAAGGCGAGATCGAGTACTTTCGTGACCGGAGGGCGTTTGTCGCCGGCCGGTCGGGATTGTGCTTCGACGCCAAAGACGAGCTCGATCGGAAACTCTTGCGGCGAGCTCTTCAAGTACATGCCGACTTCCGGGCCGAGGTTGACCAGGACGTCATCGAACAAGTCGAGTCCCAGGAGCAGTCCCTTGGCCAGATCACGGACCTGCGCGAGGTTTTGCTCGCCTGCCGCGCCGCCGGCCAGGAACATCCGGCTCAGTCGACCGATGTCGATGCGCCCGGCAAAGGCCAGGGCTGCGTCGGGCGGCACGCGTTCGAGGAAGCTGGCCTTGCCGGTCAGCCCCTCTTCGAGTTGCCGCAGCGGGGCGGGCAAACGCGCGCGGTCGAAGCTGAAGAAGCTCTCGACCACGAAGCTGTCGGCACGAATCTCGGCCGACGAAGCCCAGTAGTCGGCGATTTTCCAGGTCTCGAGAAAGATGGTCTCGATCAGGCCGAGTTCGTCGCCAGCCGCTTCGAGCGCCAGCCCGATGGCGGGCCCCCACGCGCGCGGATTGACGAACATCCGGGCCGCGGCCTGCGGCTGCAGACGGAGTTGGCTGGCCTGGTAGGCGGGGAGCTGTGCGAGCCCGCCGGGGGACTGCGGCGCGGCATACAACTCGAGCACGCGCTGCATGATTTCTTCGCTGCCGGTCAGGATGCCGATTTTGCCGACGGCGGCCAGGTAGATGTGCATTTCGACGCCTTCGCGCCGCAGCACCCGCAACTGGTAGCCGAGGCCGGCGTGTGCGAGCTCCTTCGCTTCGGCAATATCCCCCACGCGCTGTTGCGCCTGGCAGAAGCTCTGCACGACGCGATCGAGCACGCCGTCGTCACCGGCTTCGACCAGCAACAGCATGCGGCTCTCGCTCGCCACTCCGGTGCTCGACGGCCACACCCCCAGGGCCGCCTGCTGGCCGAGCAGCTTGCTCCATAGCTCGTCGGTTGTCATACCCAACTGCCGGGCGATCTGTTCGGCGATTTGCCCCAACCGATTGGCATTCTCGCGGTGCCACCCGGCGACGGGCGGAAACTGCTCGAACCGCCGATAGAACGGGCCGCGCAAGAAGAGCTGGGCGTTCCCGCCCAGATTCTCGACCTCGATCAAGAGGCCGACATCGTCGGGCACCAGGCTTGCCAACCGCGCGGTATGGGCCGGAACCGCCCCCCCGCGCACGGGAGGACGCCCTGCCGGTTGCACCCCCTGCTGGGCCACCGCCACGCCGGCCGCCAGGGCCAGCCAGCAACCGATCGCGGCGCACAGCGCAGGGCGCCGCCGCCAGAGCTGCCAGCGTGCAAGCCTCGTCTGCCGGTCTGTCGTCATGCACGGATTCCTTCGGTCCGCTTTCATCCCTGTGGGTTCCCGCCCAATCTCAACCCCCGCGGGCAAAGCCGGGCGAACTCCGTCGCTGGCAGAACTCCGCAGCTGGCAAACATGCCGCGCTTCGACTCGCGAACGTATTAGGACTTTGGCTCCGCGCCCCCCGCCGGGA
>JAEUIK010000101.1 GCA_016793185.1 Planctomycetaceae bacterium
TGCGGCCGCAGCAGGCGGTGCTCGAAAGCGTCCGCACTCGCATTCGCCCGATTTTCATGACGGCGTCTATTGGCCTGTTCGGGCTCTTGCCGCTGGTGACCTCTCCCGGCGCCGGGAGCGAGTTGTACCGCGGCTTGGGAGCGGTGTTGCTCGGCGGCCTGGTAGCTTCGACGGTCTTCACGCTGATCTTTGTGCCGGCCCTGTTCAGTCTGGTGTTTCAGATTAGGGACCGGTTGTGGGGGCGCCGGCCAGCGCTCGATCTCGAGACGCCCGCGCCTGCGTCTGTTCCGGCATCGCCTGGCGGCAGCCTCGCGGCCGCCCAGGTGGCGGTGGCCGTGCCCGTCGAGCCAACTCCGGTGGGCGTCGCCGAGCGCTGAGCGAGGCCCTACGGGCGGCTCGCGCAACGCAGCTCGGCAGCCGGGGAAGGGTCGCACGCGAGGTCTGCCTGGCTGCCTAAGTCGCGCGATCCGACCGTGGGCTATTTCGCCCGCCGCTGCGGCGGTTCCGCACGTGCACTGCGCGCTTGCCGCGCGCTTGGCGCCGGGTTATCGTAAGCGCGCAACCCGCCCAGACGCATCTCAGGCGACTGATTTCGCACGCCCAGCAACCACACCACGGGGAACCGACGATGAACCTTGCGCATGCTTCGCGCCGCGACTTTTTGCAAACCGCGGGAGTGGCGGGGGCCGCACTGCTGGCGGGGGGCGCGCTCACACGCCGCTCACACGCTCGCGCCGACGAGGCGAACGACAAGATCCGCTTTGGGGTCATCGGCTGCGGCGGCATGGGGACTGGGCATCTCAACGGACTCGTCAGCCGCTCGGAGGCCGATAACTTGCAAGTCGTCGGCGCCTGCGACGTCTATCAACGCCGCCTCACCCGGGCCCAGGGCATCGCGCACTGCGAGGGGTATCTCGACTATCGAAAGCTCCTCGAACGGCCCGATCTCGACGCCGTCTTGATTGCCACGCCCGACCATTGGCACGGCAAAATCGCGATCGACGCCATGAGCGCGGGCAAGCACGTCTATGTCGAAAAGCCGATGACGCACACAGTTTCGCAGGCGCTGGAATTGCGCGACGCGGTGAAGCGTTACAAGAAGGTACTGCAAGTCGGCCCGCAAGCGACCGGCAGCGACCTGGTCTGGAAAGCCCACGACGCGCTTAAAGCGGGACGCATCGGCAAGGTCACCTGGGCGCAGGGGAGCTACAATCGCAACGCCCGGGTTTGCCTCTTCAACGATCACCAACGGATCGATGCCATGGCCGGCCCCGACAAGCTGGGCGAAGACTTCATTGACTGGAAGATGTGGCTCGGCAGCGAGTGGGGGCTCGCCCCGGAGATTCCCTGGAACCCGGAGCATTTTTTCCGGTTCCGAAAGTACTTTCCCTACAACGGCGGCGTCGCCACCGACTTGCTCTACCACAAATTGGCACCGCTTTTGCTTGCGATTGCCGGTCCGCAGGGGGAGCAGCCTCTCCGGGTGAATGCCAGCGGCGGCCTGTACGTCGAGAAGGATGGCCGCGACATTCCCGATGTCTTCCTGCTGACGGCCGACTTTCCCAGCGAATTCTCCGTGTTTCTGGCCAGCACGCTGACCAACGACACCCAGATCGGCGATCGCATCTATGGCAAGCACGGCACGCTCGACCTCGACGCGGGCATGCTCAAACCGAACGGTCCGTACACCGATGAGTTCCAGCAAGCCAACGGCGGTCAGACCGAGGCCAAGCTCGAAGCTGCCGCGCGGCGCGACATGGTTGGGAACTTCGTCGACGTCATCCGCGGCGGAGGTCCGCTCCACTGCAACGTCGACCTCGGCTGCGCGACCATGATCACCATCAAGCTGGCCGTCGAATCCTACCGGCAAAAGAAGACGATGCTCTGGGATCCGCAGTCCGAGAAGTTAGCGAGCTGAGTTGCACTTGCCGAGTGGGGAGAAAGGATCTGTTGACCACCACGACACCACGACACGACGGGGAAACGAGGAGCTTGCCGTGAAATCAGCGATCTGGGCAACTGTGATCGGAGCGGTGCTGGGGAGCGCTCTCCCCTTGTGGGCGGCCGATAATGTGCTGTCGCAGGCCGAGGCGACAGCCGGGTGGCGGCTCCTCTTTGACGGCAAGACCCTCACGGGCTGGCGCAACTCG
>JAEUIK010000122.1 GCA_016793185.1 Planctomycetaceae bacterium
CTTAATCCCCTCGCCCCGGTACTCCGGGGAGAGGGTTAGGGTGAGGGGCCGCGACGCTGGCGACGATCCAACCAGCGCGAGCCCCGAAGGCCAACCAGCACCCCACCCCTCATCCGGCCTGCGGCCACCTTCTCCCCGGAACGGGGAGAAGGATCTTGAAGACCGGCCTCACAGAGGCCGGCTCCAGAAAACCGAAGACGAAGATGCCTTAGTCCCCTCGCCCCGGTACTCCGGGGAGAGGGCTAGGGTGAGGGGCGGCGACGCTGGCGACGTTCCAACCAGCGCGAGCCCCGAAGGCCAACCAGCACCCCACCCCTCATCTGGCCTGCGGCCACCTTCTCCCCGGAACGGGGAGAAGGATCTTGAAGACCGGCCTCACAGAGGCCGGCTACAGAAGAAACATCGGCGTGTTCCGCCGCTCGTTCTCTTTCGGCCCGAGCGCGGCGTGCTGCGCGTCGTGGCTTGCTCTCTGCCGGCGCAAGAGCTCGGCGTCGTGCCTGGGCAGCCAGTGGCTGAGGCCGTAGCCTTGGGAAACATTCGGCTTGAGCCCTACGATCCGGTCGCCGATCGCGCGGCACTCGAGCAAGTGGCGATCGCCTGCGAGCCGTTCAGCCCCATCGTGGGCCTGGAAGACGCCGATCCGCCCGAGTGTTTGTTTCTCGACATCACCGGACTGGAGCCTTTGTTCGGCGACGAGCGAGAACTTGTCGAGCAGGTCGCGCGGCTGTTCTCGCAGCGTGGCCTGGTCGCTCGACTGGCAGTGGCGGACACCGCGGGAGCCGCCTGGGGAGTGGCCCACTCTCAACAAACCAATGACGGGATGGCGACAATCGTCCCTCCGCAGGGTACGGTCACGGCTCTCTCCCCTCTCCCTGTATCGGTGCTGCGCTTACCCCCGGATATGGTTGCCCTGCTGGCGGAGTTGGGGATTCGCCGCATCGAGCACTTGCTGGCGATTCCGCGCGCCGCCCTGGCCTCGCGATTCGCCGGGCAATTGCTCCGTCGCCTCGATCAAGCCTTGGGGACCGTGCCCGAAACGATCGACGGCCGGCGGCCTCCGCCCGAAGTCGTCGCCGAGCGGAAGCTCGAATACCCCCTCGACAGCCGCGCCGGAGTCGAACAGCTCCTCGCGCAATTGTTGGTCACGGTCACGACCCTCCTTGCCGAACGGCAGCAGGGGATCGTTCAGCTCGAATGTCGCCTGAGCTGCGAATCCCAGGAGCCGGATACGGCGAGCGCGCGGCCGGCGACGGGGGACGAGGTCGCATTCGTCGTGGGGCTCTATCGGGCGAGCGCCGTCACGGAGCATCTGTTGGAGCTGCTCAAGCTGCGGCTCGAACGCTGCCAGTTGCCGGGACCGGTCACAGCGGCGCGCCTGGCCGCGCTGCTGACCGCTCGACTGCAAACGCATCAGCAGGAGCTATTCGGCGAACCGCGCGCCGACCCGCGGCAGCTTGGGCTGCTGGTCGATCGTCTCAGCGGCCGGCTCGAGCGGCAGGCCGTGCTGAGAGCGAAGCTCCAGCCGGATGCTCAGCCCGAGCATGCCTATCGTCTGGAGCCGCTCGCCGGCAACCGGGCCCCGCAACGCTCTCGGCCGGGACGCGCCGCGAAAGCCGCCTCTACCGGTGAGCTTCTCCCGCGACCACTGTGGATTGAACCCCGTCCGCTGGCGGTGGAGGTGCTGTCGATCATCCCTTCCGGACCGCCGCAACGATTTTGCTTCCAAGGTCAAGAGCACGCGATTCGCCAGAGCTGGGGGCCCGAACGGATCCAGACGGGCTGGTGGCGCGGAGCTTACATTCGCCGCGATTACTACCGCGTCGAGACCACCGCTGGCGAACGCTTCTGGCTCTTCCGCGATCGCAGCGGAAGGTGGTTTTTGCACGGGGTCTTCGATTAAGCAACGGCTCAGCCACACGCCCATGCCCGATCAGCCAGAACCGAAACGAGCGATCCAGTTGGAACCCCCCGCCGCCGAGCATGCGCGGCAGAGGAACGCGCCGCGCTATGCCGAGCTGCACTGCCTGACGAACTTCTCGTTTCTCGAAGGGGCTTCGCATCCCGACGAGCTCGTAGCGCGTGCGGCCGAACTCGGCTACGCGGCGCTGGCGATCACCGACCGGCACACGCTGGCCGGCGTGGTCCGCGCGCATGGCGCGGCCAAACAAGTCGGCTTGAAGCTGCTGATCGGCGCGGAGATTGCCCCGCTCGATGCCCCGCCGGTCATCCTCTGGGCAACCGACCGCGCCGCCTACGGGCGGCTCGCGCGGTTGATCACTCGCGGTCGCCGGAACGCCCCCAAGGGGGAATGCCGGCTGACCTTCGCCGATCTGGCCGAGCATGCCGCAGGCCTGCTGGCGGGCGTGCTCCTGGACGGGTCTGTTATCGCCGCAGCCACGGGCCGCGATTCATCTGTAGCCGAGGCCAGTGACCTCGGTTCCCCCTCTTCTTCTGTAGCTGGCCTCTCCGAGGCCGGCTCTTCGGTTCCCTCGCCCCGGTACTCCGGGGAGAGGGCCAGGGTGAGGGGCGGCGACGCTGGCGACGTTCCAACCAGCGCGAGCCCCGAAAGCCAACTAGCGCCCAGCCCCTCATCCGGCCCGCGGCCACCTTCTCCCCGGAACGGGGAGAAGGATCCTGAAGACCGGCCTCACAGAGGCCGGCTACAGAAAACCGAAGACGAAGATGCCTTAATCCCCTCGCCCCGGTAC
>JAEUIK010000329.1 GCA_016793185.1 Planctomycetaceae bacterium
GCTGATCTTCTACGGCAAGGTCGTCTGAGCGACGTCAACGTCAAGGCGGGGCAGAGGGGCTCATCACGTTTAACGTCCACTTATTTGGAGATACGAAGATGTTCGGGAATTTGATGTTCGACGTCGCGCTGCCGACGCTGCTGGCGGCCCAGGTCAACTTCACGCTGCCTGGCGTGCTCGTGATCGTGGGCTCGATCGTGATCGCCCTGCTGCTGGTGATCCTGGTCAGCCTGGGACTGAGCCGCGTGCGCGCCCGCCGCGATCTGGCTGACAACGCGGCCGACCAGCTCCGCACGCTGGGGCTGAGCCTGATCCCTGGGATTCTCTCGCAGTACGCGCAGGGGGATTACCCCGAGGCCTGCCGCAAGCTGCGTGACCTGCTGCAGATGTTCCGCGATCCCAAGAAGCTGTTGGCCGAACTCGAGACCGCAGTTTGGAACGTGATCACGGCGCTGCTCAAAGATCCCGAGTCGCGACGCGCGACGGCCGAGAAGTTCTTGAAGCTCTTGAAGGCGACGGAGCAGGCGCCCGTGCAGTTGCCGCCGTTGCCCGACGTGGGGCAACTGGCTCAGCCGCTGCAACAAACGAGCGGAGTATTCGCGCCCAGCGGAGCGAGCAATGGGCTCGGTTGATGCGCGGCTGCGGAAGGCGCTGGCTCGCGTGGCCCTGCAACGCGAGCTCGTGCGCTTCCTGCACCTTGCCGCGATGCTCTTCGAGCTGTGGCGGCTGATCGCCGCCTACCAGTCGTAGCGGCCGGCAGGGCCGGGCGGGGCGACCCCCCCCACCTGGCCCTGCCACCCCCCACCCCCCCGCCTTGGGTCCTTCCCCCCCGGGTAGGGCAATGGGGACCCGGGACAGAGCCGCAAAAGACGCGTTTCTCGCAGGAAATTTTCGCCTTCTTCTTCTTCCTGTTCGGTTCAGGGGGAGCGGTTCCCCCCGCCAACAAAACAGCCCACCGGCGAGCGGCAACTCGCCAGTGGGCCTCACGAGACGGCCTGAGTTGGCAGACCATCCCGCTTCGAATCCGGGAGGTCCGCAATGCAGATCCGTGATCGCATCAAAACCCTACGTCGCGTTCGCGCGAGTGAACTCAAGCGGAACCCGAAAAACTGGCGGACTCATCCCGACTCTCAGCGCGAGGCGCTGCGCGGCGTGTTGGCTGAGATTGGTTATGCCGACGCGCTCATCGCGCGCGAGCTCAAGGATGGTTCGCTCGAATTGATCGACGGGCATTTGCGGGCCGACGAAACCCCCAACGAGAAGGTCCCGGTTTTGGTTCTCGACGTCACCGCCCAAGAGGCTGACATCCTGTTGGCGACGCTCGACCCGCTGGCCGCGATGGCTGGTCGGGACGATGCTGCCTTCGCGCGACTCGTCGAGGGCGCCGACGCGAAGAGCCAGGAGGTCCGGGACCTTCTCGAAGGGTTGAGCGCCCAGGCGATCCTCGAGCCTGAGCCCCTCACCGACGACGAGCCGCTCGAACCTCCCAAGAAACCGGTCACCCGCCGCGGCGATCTCTGGAAGCTCGGCCGGCACCGTTTGCTGTGCGGCGACTCCCGCCAGGCAGGGGAGGTCGCGCGGGTCCTGAAGGGAATCACGCCCCGGCTGATGGTCACCGACCCACCCTATGGGGTCGAGTACGACCCGGCCTGGCGGCAGCGGGCGCTCCCCAAGAACCCGCCCCGCCGCGTCGCGAAGATCCTCAACGACGACGAGGCCTCGTGGCGCGAGACCTATTCTCACTTCACCGGCGACATCGTTTACGTCTGGCACGCCGGGATTCATGCCGACACGGTCGCCGGCGACCTGGTCGATGCGGGCTTCGACATCCGCACCCAGATCATCTGGCGGAAGCAACACTTCGTCCTCAGCCGCGGCCACTACCACTGGCAGCATGAGCCCTGTTGGTACGGGGTCCGCCGCGGCCGGCCGTCGCATTGGTGCGGCGATCGCCGGCAGAGCACCGTCTGGGACATCGCCAATCAGTGCAGTGCCGGGGGCCAGGAAGAGGACATCACCTCCGCCCACTCGACGCAGAAGCCCGTCGAGTGCATGGGACGCCCGCTGCGGCACCACGGCGCCAAGGGGGACTGGGTCTACGACCCGTTCGTCGGCTCGGGCTCGACGCTGTCCGCGGCCGAGCAGCTCGAGCGCCACTGCGCCGCGATCGAGCTCGACCCGGGCTGGTGCGACGTCGTGATCGACCGCTGGGAAAAACTCAGCGGGCAGAAGGCCACGAGGGAGCGACGATGCTGATCCGAGTACCGCAGTCGATCACCCCCGCCAACCAGCGCCGGCGCGAGCTGCTGCTGGAGTCGCTGCCGCCGATCCTGAATCGGACTATCTATCACTACCGGCACCATGCCTCAACGGGAGTGATGTATCTCGACCGCGACGATTTCTTCGTTCCGATTGGCGGCGGATTGTTCGCGGGGTACGGGTTCAAACAGTATGCCGGCACCACGGTTCGCACGTTGGGGACGATCAACGAGTATCGCGTGGGCCTCTGGACCGCCGCCGCCAGTTCGACGCGGACGGGTTCCTGGTCCAACGCGACCGACGGCGCGGTGTTTGTCGCGGGGAATCCAGACGCCGGCGGCGGGACCTACTACAGCTCGGTTGACGGCACCGCGACGATGACCTTCAGCGGCGCCAACATGACGGGCAACGCGCTGGTGCTCGTGATCGTCGCCTTCACCAACAACGGCTATGCGATCGTCGAGCTC
>JAEUIK010000150.1 GCA_016793185.1 Planctomycetaceae bacterium
AGTTCCTGCAAGCCGTCGCCGCCGGCAGAGTCTGCCGGACAAGACGCTTGGTGCGGGCCCTGGCTGCGACCTGATACGTTCCGCGCGATCCGAACGAACCGCGCCGGGCGATTCTTTCGCCTGGTCGACCTCAGGGGCCAGGGAACTCTACCCCACCCGGCGCGATGTGCAAATGCAACGTGTTGATTTTTCACCACACGCGTGCGGAATCTTTTCAACGCCCCGGCGCAATTCATCGGGTAGATTTGAGCACTCCATCGGTGCGCGCGAAAAAACGAATCGCGGCGCGAACGATCTCCCCCCCGGGTTGGTTGCTGGATGAGCGTCGGCGAGCGTTTTACGACCCGCGGCAGTTCCCGCATCGCCGCGCTTGGCGCGGGCGCGTGGTACGCCTGCGCTTTGATCGTGGTGACTCTCGCGCTGGGCACGCAAGCGCGGGGGGATGACACGCCTGCGAATCCAGCGCCGGCAACTCCGGCCTGGACGGCCGGCGCGGAAGCGCGCGACGCGGCCGAAAGCGACGAGTTGGCGCTGCCCGAGTCGCCGGCGTCGCTGTCGCTTGACGACACGCTCTCCTTCGAAGGGGTACTCGCCGAGGACACTCCGGGCGAGGTGCAAGCAGAGGCGCAAGCGGAATCTCCGTCCAGCGCGGCGCCCGCCGCCAGCGCCGTCGTGACGCCGGTGGACGTCGAGTCGGCGGAGGACCTGCCGCTGGATGCGGCTCGGGATGCCGAGGCGAGCGCGGTCTCCGACGCGACTGCGAAGGAGCAAGCCTGCGGTCACCAGATCTGGCTCATCAGCAGTCGGCACATCACGTCGTGTGGTGATTTGAACAGCGTCGCCGAGAAGCTCCGCTACTGGCGGCACCAGTGTGGAAGCGGGTGGATCGTCGCGAGCAAAGAAGAGTTTCTGGCGGCCGACGATCCGGCAATGCCGACAGCCTTCTACGTCCACGGCCACCGTGTCGATCCGGGGTACGCCCGCACGGGCGGGCTGGATGCCTATCGCGCCTTCGTCCGCAACTCGGCCACGCCGACGCGGTTCGTGATCTGGTCGTGGCCGACAACGCCGCAAGGGCGGCCGCTCGAAGATTTCCGCATCCGCGCCGACACGAGCGAGGTCCACAGCTATTACCTTGCCTGGCTCATCGATCAGTTGGATCCGAGCATTGCGGTCCACCTGGTCGGCTATAGCTACGGAGCGCGTTTCATCACGGGCTCGCTGCATTATCTCGGCGGGGGAGTGCTGATGGGGCGCGCCCTCGATGAGCGTGTCCACCCCTCCCGCGCTCCCCTCCGCGCTTCGCTCCTGGCGTCGGCGCTCGACAACGACTGGCTGATTCCGGGGCGGCGCCATGGACAGGCGCTCTCGCAAGTCGATCGCCTGCTGATTACCAAGAACCCGCTGGATCCTGTGCTGCATTTCTACCCGGTCGTGCTGCGCGACCGCAGCGCCGTCGCGATGGGGGTCTCGGGGTTCGCGGGCTTGAGCCGCATCGGCGCCGAGCGGCAGAAAGTCGAGCAGCTCAATGTCAGCCGCTCGATCGGCAAGCACCACACGATCGACCTCTACTGGCAATCGGGGCGCGTGACATCGATGCTCCGTTCCATGATCCCCGAGGGGGGGCCGGTCGAGATGGCGGCCGGTGTCGGCGGCGAGTGATCGCCGGCTGCGTGGCGAGCTGAATTCGGGCATAATCGAGCGCATGCCTCCCGCCACACACGCGTATTTGAATGGAACCTGGATCGACGCCCCCAGCGCCGCGCTGCCGGTCTGGGATGCCGGGCTCGTGCTGGGGGCTACGATCAGCGAGCAGCTCCGCAGTTTTGGCGGCAAGCTGTTCGAGTTGCCGCGCCACCTCGAGCGACTCGAACGCTCGCTGGCGCTCATTGACGTGCCGCTCCCGCAGCCCCGGGGGACGCTTGCCGAAATAGCCACGGAGCTGCTGGAGCGAAATCTGGCGGGCCTGCCCGCGGGCACGGATCTGGGACTGGCGATTCTCGTCACGCCGGGGCCGTACGCCACGATGGCCGCCGGCGCCGAACCGCAGCCTACGCTGTGCATGCACACCTATCCGCTTCCGTATCGCCTCTGGGCCGGTCTCTATGCGACCGGACAACCGCTGGTCGTCACCGAGGTGCGGCAAGTGCCCGCCGCCTGCTGGCCCCGCGAGATCAAGTGCCGCAGCCGGATGCACTATTTTCTCGCCGACCGCGAAGCTGCGCGCCGCGAACCGGGAGCGCGGGCGCTGTTAATCGAAACCTCGGGCGAAGTGAGCGAAACGGCCACGGCCAATGTGTTGGCGTGGTTCGCGAACGAAGGGCTGGTGTCGCCGCCGCGCGATCTGATTTTGCCTGGCATCAGCCTCGCCGTCACCAGCGAATTGGCCGCGGAACTCGGCATCCCGTGCCGCGAACGGGTCGTGACGGTCGACGACATCGTGCACGCCGACGAAGTCTGGCTCACCAGCACGCCCTACTCGCTGTTGCCGGTCAACCGCATCAACGGTCGGCCCATCGGCAGCGGTCGTCCGGGCCCGCTGTTCGCGCGAATGCTCGCTGCTTGGAGTCGGCGGACGGGAATCGATATTGCCGCCCAGGCCAGCCGCGAGTCCGGAGTCTGAGCTGGGGGGGGCTATTGTACGCCCGCGCCCACCGTCAGATGGTTTTCTTCGGTGAGTCCCGGCTTATAGAAGCGGCCGGCCAGCCGGGGCTGAAAATCGGGTTGCCCCGCCAGTTTGGCCATTTCTTTGAGAAAGCGCAGCGTCAGTTCCTCGAGCACTTCTTTCTCGCCTTCGCGCCCGTAGTAGGCCGAAATGTCGATCGGCTGGCCCACCGCGACGTGGACGCGGGCGGGCATAAAAAAACAACCGAACGTCGTCCCGTCGTAAGGGGCGCCGTGGATAAAGCAGGGGATCACGGGGACCCGCGCCTTGAGCGCAATCAAGGCCGCTCCCGGTCGCCCTGGCAGCAGTACGTCGTCGGTCGTGTTGATCCGCCCTTCCGGAAAGAGCCCGACGAGATCGCCCTCTTCGGCAAAACGGATCGCCGCCTTGGTGGCAGCCGTATCGACGCCGCCGCGGTTGACCGGAATCGCCCAGAGAATGCGGAAGACCCAGCCGAGGCCCCAGATGGTGCAAAACTCGCGGGCGACCATCCAGTGCCCCAGCCGATTCGCGGCGAGCTGCACAAAGGCGGGATCGATGGCGCTGCGATGATTGGCGACGATCACCGCTCCCTGATGGTCGGCCACCGGCAAGGGGCCGCTGATGGTCGTGCGCCAGATGACGCGCCCATAGAGCTGCAGCAGCGGGTAGAAGGGGAGCTGGGCCCAGGTGTAGCCCGTCCGCATGGCTCGGCTCAGCAGCCAGACAACCAGCGCGCCCCCGAGCACGCCGAGCGTGGCGAGGGCCATGGTCTGGGTTTGCTGATCGGTGAGCATCGTGGCGTTCCGGTTCGAGCGTGGGAGTACGGAGGGTCTTCGGCCGGCCCCCACCCCGCGCACTCCTCTATCTTAGCCGACTGTTTTAGCTAGATTGGGCGAACGGGGATAGCTCGGCTTGGAATCGGCCCCAAATCCGTCAAACTGCGGAAAATCCGGCCCCACCGGGACCCGGCTTCGTTCGATCGACACTCGTGCCCCGGGAGGCCGCGTCCGTGGAGACCCCCGCAACTCGCCAGCCCCGGATCATCGGCGTCGTGAGCGACACCCATGGGCATGTCGCTTACACCCGCCAGGGGCTGCAGATGCTCGAGTCCTTCGAGGTCGAGGCCGTGCTGCATTGCGGCGACATCGGGGGGGCCGAAGTCGTACCGCTGTTCGCCCGCTGGCCGACGCATTTTGTCCTGGGCAACGTCGATCTCTACGAACCCGAGCTGGAGACCGCGATTCGCGCCGCGGGGCAGCAGTTTCACGGGCGATTCGGCCGGTTGCAGCTCGGCGGACGCCGGATCGCGCTGGTGCATGGAGACGACTTCCACGCGCTTGCGGCGGCCGTGGCGAGCGCCGAGCACGACCTCGTCTGTACCGGGCACACGCACCTGGCCAAACAGGAGCGCCGCGGCGCAACGCTGGTGTTGAATCCGGGGGCGTTGTATCGCGCCCAGCCCCACACAGTGGCGATCGTCGACCTCGAGACGCTTGAAGCGACGCATCTCCGGGTCGATTGAGCGCGCGGGTGCGGTGCAGAATCCGCGGGGGCCGTGCCGGCGGGGCCCGTGTCAGCCGGCCATCCGCGTGATGCGGTTGTTTGGCAGCGCGGCGTCGACTTCCTCCGT
>JAEUIK010000187.1 GCA_016793185.1 Planctomycetaceae bacterium
GCGATCTGGTCCCGCATCGGCGTGCCGTTGCGTTCCATTTGTCCGGAGCGGCGGAAGCCCCGTTGTCGCTGACCGCCACGCTCGCCGGGCAGGCGCCGGTCGCGGTCGAATGGGCCGGACCGTTGCAAAGGGCGACAAAACACCCCCTCACCGCCGAGTCGGCCCGCGAGCAATTGGGGCGCCTGGGCGAAACCCCGTTCGAACTCGGCGAAGTCTCGCTCGAACTGCCCGCGCCCGTGATGGTTCCCAAGAGCGTCCTCAACGAGCTGCGTCGCGCGGCGGTCGAGCGACTTCTGGCCAACGAGACCGCCGCAGCCCCGGTGACGGTCGACGAGCCGGCTGCGCTCGAGCACTGGCGAGCAGAAATTAGCCAGCGTCGACCGCTGCCCGCGCCGTCCGATCCTGCCGCCGAGCCGGCGCTGCACGTGCTGGCCAGGACGATGGAGCAGCTCGCGGCCGCGGTGGAGTGGTCGCAGCGCGAGCCAGCTCATCAGCTCGGCATGATCTACTGCGATTTTGAGGATGTTCGTCGCTATCGCGATGCCGTGAACCTGGCCCGCTCGGTCGGGCACCCGATCGGCCTGGCAACGCTGCGAATTTCGAAGCCCGAAGAGGAGGGGCTGTTGCGGCAGATTGCCCGGCAAGAGCCCGATGCGTTCCTGGTGCGGAACCTGGCCGCCCTGACGCTGCTGCGCGAGATTGCTCCCCAGGTCACGCGCGTCGGCGACTTCTCCTTGAACATCGCCAATGAATTGACCGCCGACCTCCTCCTCACCGAGGGCTTGTCGCGAGTGGTCCCGAGCTACGACTTGAATTGGGATCAACTCGTAGCACTCGTGGGCCGGATCGATCCGGGAATTTTCGAGGTCGTCGTGCATCAGCATATGCCGATGTTTCACATGGAGCATTGCGTCTTTGCGGCACTCCTAAGCTCGGGCAAGGACTTTCGCGACTGCGGGCGCCCCTGCGATCACCACCGTCTCGAGTTGCGCGACCGGGCGGGGGCGCCGTTTCCGGTGCTGGCCGACACAGGTTGCCGCAACACGGTGTTCAACTCCGCGGCCCAGAGCGCGGCCGAGTATCTGGGCCGGATGCGCACGCTGGGGCTGCGGCACTTCCGCGTCGAGCTGTTGCGCGAATCCGGGGCCGACCTCGCCCCCTTGCTCGATCGGTACTGGCGCGTGCTGCACGGAGAGGAATCTGGCCGCGACACCTGGCGGCAACTGCGCGTGCTGAACCAGCTTGGCGTGACCCGCGGGACGCTGACGGCGGACTAGCGGCCGAGTGATTCGCGGCTTCGATCCGCCTACAACACTTCAGCAATCGGTCGAGCCGTGTCGGGCAGCAACCCCACGGGACGCGCCGAGCGGTCGCGGACGAACGTGTGAGGGTCGATGCCGAGGCGGTTGTAGATGGTCGCCAGCACGTCCTGATAGTGGATAGGGCGCGCGACCGCCTCGCCGGCGATCTTGTCGGTGGATCCGATCACTTGCCCGGTTCGCATCCCGCCGCCCGAGAGCAGGGCGCCGCTCACCCGCGGCCAGTGATCGCGGCCGGCGTCCTTGTTGATCTTGGGGGTGCGGCCGAACTCGCCCCAGACCACGACGGTGACGTCCTGGTCGAGCCCTCGGGCGTAGACATCCTCGATCAGCGCCGAAATCCCCTGATCGAAGAGCGGCAGATGCTTCTTCAAGTGCCCGAAGTTATTGCCGTGGGTGTCCCAGAAGCCATAGGCGACGGTTACGCACCGCACGCCCGCTTCGACGAGGCGGCGTGCCATCAGGAGCTGGTCGTTCCACATTGGGGCGCCGTCGCCCAGGTGTTTCGACGACCCGCGCCCGTAGCGTTCGCGCACTTGCGGGTCTTCGCGTTCCAGATCGAGCGCGTCGACCAGCTTGCTGGAAGTCAGGACATCGAAGGCGCGACGGTAACTGGCGTCGGAGCCGATGACGTCGGCACTTTCGACCTGGCGTCGGAATCCATCGAACGAATCCAGCAGCGTCCGCCGACTGGCTAGCCGCTCGGCCGGAATGTAGCGGAGCTTCATGCTCGCCAGGTCCTCGCCATCGGCCTTGACTTGTCCAAAGGCGCGTCCGAGGTAGCCGGGGCCAGCCGCGTTGTAGGGGCGGTGCTGCATCGTCGGAAAGAGATCGACGAACGGCGGCACCAGCGGATCCGTCGGACCCTGCACGCGTCCGACGAAGCAACCGAAGTTGGGGCGCTCGTCGCGCAGGCTGGCGTCCATCGGGTGGCCGGTCAGATTCTGAAAGCTCGAGTGCTCGTCGCGCAGCCCGACGATCGAGCGGAGGACCGCCACGCGATCCATGACGCGCGCCATCTGCGGCAACAGCTCGCCGACCTGGATGCCTGGCACGTTCGAGTCGATCGGCGCGAACTCGCCCCGGATGCCGTCGGGCGCGTGCGGCTTCAGGTCAAACGTATCCTGGTGGGCCAATCCCCCCGCCAGATACACCATGATCACCGACTTGTGCCGAGAGGGACTCAACGGCGATTCGGCAGCGCGCAGGAGATGCGGTAATGCGAGTCCCCCCGCGGCCAGGCTGCCGATCTGCAGGAACGAGCGGCGCGAGACGCGGTCGCAATATCGGTACGCGGGACCGAGGATGTTCAGCATCGGGAACGATCCCAGGAAGGGGGCGGGAGTTCGAAGGCGGGTCACGGCGTCGGCTTCCCGCGCACGGGAAGCCGCAACCGATCGGTATTAGTTTATCTATGAGGGCATTTATCGCAACCTGATTCCGCGCGGCAGGCCGCCTTTGCGTCCATATGCCACGGCACCGCCGCCCGTTCCGCGACCACGCAGCTTGTGACGATTTTGCCCGGCAGCTAGCCTGGAAGGCCTCCGGGTTTCCATTACGCGTGGGTTGCGAAAACGAGTCGCCGCCGCGCGAGCCGTATGGGTAGCTGCCGAATGATCGCACGCAGATTTGCTTGGACGTTAACCGCTTGCACCTGTGCCATGGCGCTGGCCGTCTCGTGGGCTTCGGCTGGCGAGAACGACGTGCCCTACACGCCGCAGATCGCGGCGGCCTCGGACGAAGCCGAACGTTCGCTGCGGCGAGTTCGCCTGCCGCAGGATCTGCGGGTCGAGTTGTTCGCGGCCGAGCCGCTGTTGGCCAACCCCGTCGCATTCTGCATCGACGAGCGGGGCCGGTTCTTCGTCGCCGAGACGTTTCGGCTCCACGCCGGCGTGACCGACAATCGGCAGCACATGGACTGGCTGGCCGACGACCTGGCAAGCCGCACGGTCGCGGATCGCGTGGCGATGTATCGCAAATATCTCGGCGACGGGTTTGCCACGTACGTCACCGAGCACGATCGCGTCCGCCTCGTCGAAGACACGGACGGGGACGGCCGGGCCGATCGCTCTTCGGTCTTCGCCGACGGGTTTCGCGAGGCCGCCGACGGGATCGGCGCCGGCTTGCTCGCCCGCGACGGCAACGTCTGGTTCACTTGCATTCCGAGTCTCTGGCTGCTGCGCGACGACGACGGCGACGGGCGCGCCGACGTGCGCCGCGCGCTCCAGACGGGCTACGGGGTGCACGTGGCGTTTCTCGGCCACGACCTGCACGGGCTGAAGTTTGGACCCGACGGGAAGTTGTACTTCTCGATCGGCGACCGCGGCTTCCATGTCGAGCACGAGGGCCAGACGTATGCGTATCCCGATACCGGCGCCGTGCTTCGCTGCCAGCCTGACGGTAGCCAGCTCGAGGTGGTGCACACCGGCCTCCGCAATCCGCAGGAGCTGGCTTTTGATGAATACGGAAACCTCTTCACCGGCGACAATAACTCCGACGGCGGCGACAAGGCGCGGTGGGTTCACGTGGTCGAAGGGGGCGATAGCGGCTGGCGCATCGGGTATCAGTATCTGAATGCACCGCATCGGCGCGGACCTTGGAATGCCGAGAAGCTCTGGTATCCCGCGCCCGAGGGAGACGCAGCTTACCTGCTGCCGCCGCTGGCGAATTTTGCCGACGGCCCGTCGGGGTTGACGTACTATCCCGGCACGGGGCTGACGCCCGCCTATCGCGGGCAGTTTTTTCTTTGCGACTTCCGCGGCTCGGCCGGCATGAGCGGCATTCGCTCGCTCAGGCTCAAGCCCAGCGGGGCGACCTTCGAGGTGACCGACACGCAGCAACCGATCTGGTCGCTGCTGGCGACCGACGTCGAGTTCGGCGCCGACGGCGCACTCTACGTTTCCGATTGGGTCGATGGTTGGGACAAGCCGGGCAAGGGGCGAATCCTCAAGTTTTCGTCCCCGGAAACTTCTGGCAACCAGGAACTCACCGAAGTTGAGCGGTTACTCACTGAACCCATCGAGGGGTTCCCCTCCGACCAGCTCTTGAAACTGCTCGAACACGCCGACATGCGGGTCCGCCAGCGCGCGCAGTTTGCACTGGCGAAACAGGCAACTTCCGAGAATGTCCGCAAGCTGTGCGAAGTGCTGGTTCACAACGAGAATCAGCTAGCGCGCATTCATGCGATCTGGGCGCTTGGGCAGATCGGCGCGAAGGACCAGGCCGGCCTACAGACGATCAACGAAGTCGTCCTCGACAGCGACGCGCAGGTGGCTGCCCAGGCGGCCAAAGTGTTGGGCGAAGCCCGCTTCCAGCCAGCCAGCGCCAATCTGCTGGAGGCGACTCGCGGCGCCGAGGCACCGGTGAAGTTTCAGGCGGCGATCGCTCTTGGCAAGCTGGGAGTCGCTGAGGGGGTTGGGGCCCTGCTGGCCCTGCTGAACGACAACAAGGATGCCGACCGCTACCTGCGCCACGCGGCGGTGATGGGGCTTGTCGGCTGCGCATCGGATGAACAACTGCGTGCCGCGGCCGGCGACGAATCTGCAGCGGTGCGGCTGGGTGTATTGCTGGCGATGCGCCGCCGCGCAATGCCCGAAGTGGCGCTCTTCCTCAAGGATGCGAACTCGCTCCTCCAGCTCGAAGCGGCCCGGGCTGTCTACGACGTGCCGATCCCGGCCGGGTATGAAGCGCTGGCAGAACTGGCGGCGGTCGACAGGCTGCCGGAGCCGGTGCTGCTCCGCGCGCTGGCTGCGAACGCGGCGCTGGGAGGCAGCAACGCTGCGCGACGCATTGCCCAAGTGGCTGCCAGCGATTCGGCTCCCGAACTCGTGCGGCTCGAAGCCATGAAGTATCTCGCGGCCTGGTCCGCGCCCCCGGCATTAGATCGTTTTCTTGGCGCCTGGCGCCCCGCAAGAGCGTGGCCGGCAACCGAGGCCGTGACGGCGCTCGAACCTAATCTGGCAACGCTGTGGGAGAGCAATTCCGAGAAGATTCAGCAGGGAGCGGCCGAAGCCTGCGGCGCGCTGCAACTAAAGGCCGCGGTCCCTGGCTTGTCGAAACTCCTGGTGAACGCCGACCGCCCCTCGCCGACGCGGGTGGCAGCGCTCGCGGCGCTGGGCATGATCGGCGGGCCCGAGCTGGATGGTCTCGTGGGCCGCGCCGTCGACGACAAAGATCCTGCCGTTCGCACCGAAGCGCTGCGGCTCCTGGCCAGAATCTCGCCGGAGCAAGCGCTGCCGGTTATCTCCCGCATTCTCGAGTCGGGCACGCTCGGCGAGCAGCAAGGAGCGTTTGCCTCGCTGGGGGAAATGTCGGGCGACAACGTCGATGCTCTCCTGGCCGCGTGGCTCGACCGCCTCTTGGCGGGCGATGTGGACGCCCGCGTCCGGCTCGACTTGCTGGAGGCTGCGGCCAGGCACGCGGCCGATCCGATCAAGGACCGCCTCGCCAGGCACGCCGCGGCCCGCGATCCGAGCGATCCCTTGGCGAACTATCGCGAAGCGCTCGAGGGAGGGGACTCGCAGCGCGGCCGGCTGGTGTTCTTCGAAAAAACCGCCGTCGCTTGCATGCGCTGCCATAAGGCGGGCATCCGCGGCGGCGAGGTCGGTCCCGACCTGACTCACATCGGCAAGGCCAAGGATCGCGAGTACCTGCTCGAAGCGGTCGTGGCTCCCAATCGCCGCATCGCCGAAGGTTTCGAAACCGTCGTCGTCGCGCTGGCCGATGGCAGGACGGTCACCGGCGTGTTTAAGGGAGAGGACGAGCAAGAGTTGCGGCTGACGACCTTCGAGGGAGTGCCTGTGACCCTCAAGAAATCGGAGATTGACGAGCGGGCTCGGGGAGTCTCCGCCATGCCCGAGCAGACGGTGCAACAGCTCACCAAGTTCGAGTTGCGGGATCTCGTCGAGTTTTTGGCGCGTCAAAAATAGGATTGAGCGCAATCGCCAGTCGCGGCGATTGCATCCTGTGCGTCGCCGTGCCGCGAGATATACTTGAAGTAGCGACAGCGAGGGTTCGAGACCGTGCTGTCGGCGGTCGATTTCCCCCGACTTCGGGATCGTGATCCATGAGCTTCGGCCGAAGCAGACTTCGTGCAGTGCGGCGAGTTAGCGCTCGCGCTGCGCGCCTGCTGCTGGCCGTGGTCGTGTTGTTGGTGGGCTTCGAAGCCCCCGTCTTGGAGCACGCCCATGCCGGCGGCGATCATCCTCACCGGCACGCGGATGAGGCTGAGTTGCGGCAGCACCACGACCACTCGGGTTTCGATGCGTGCGAGCCTGGTGCGTTCGGCTATCCGCGCGTGATTGGCGTTACCCGTCATGTTCACGTCTTCTGGCTAGGGTTTGAGTTCACCTTGCCCGCGCAATGGCTTCATGGCCTGACGTGCGCGGCCCCGGGACCGGAAGGCCTGGACGACTCACGCTTGCCGGCCG
>JAEUIK010000231.1 GCA_016793185.1 Planctomycetaceae bacterium
GCTGCAGCTTCGCGCTCTGGCCGGCCCGGAAGAACCTCGGCACGCTGCTGAGCTGCTCGGCGGCGGTGATGTTGGGGACCCAGTTCTGGCACGGCCAGGAAGGGGGGCTCTACATCGCCTGGTACCTGCCGATGCTGCTGCTCACGATCTTCCGACCGAATCTCGAAGATCGCGTCGCCCTGAGCGTGCTGGGCGAGAGTTGGCTCACGCGCCGCCGCTCGCAAATCCGCGGCATCGAACGCGCCGCGTAAGCGCGGTATTCTTTCTTGATCCGAGCCGGGGACCTCAGGTGTCCGAAGTCACTGCGCGCGTGGCAACGCCGATCGTCAGTTCGGCTCCCCGCCGAGCCGGGGACCTCAGGTGTCCGAAGTCACTGCGCGCGTAGCAACGCCGATCGTCAGTTCGGCTCCCCGCCGATCGCAGTTCGGCTCCCCGGGCCTGAGGCCCGGGGCTCGGGAGAATTGCGGCCGGCGCGCGCGACTCGCTTGACGACTGACTCACGCCCCGAATTGCCCGGGACTCACTCCCAGATCGACAATACTGCAGGCCACGATCGGATCGAGCCCCAGGGCACGGGCTTTGTCGACGACCTCGGGCGCATCGCTGCCGGGATTCAACCACAGCTCGCGGCATCCCTTGGCCGCGATCTCGTCGAGCACGCCCAGTCCCACGGCCGGCGGCAGGTAGACGCTGATGCGGTCGAGAGCGACCGGCACGTCGGCGAGCCGGGCATAGGCGGGCAAGCCCTCGATCTCGGCCGCGCGCGGATTGATCGGGTAGACGTCGTACCCTTGCTTGAGATGCGCCCGCACCGATTTGTTGCCGAACTTTCGGCGATCTTCGCTGGCCCCCAGGATCGCGACCGTCGGCTTGGAGAGCCCGGTTCCGGCGGCAGGAGTCATCATCGCGGAATACCTTTCATCCTCAAGGCAGAGATCATCGCGTGCCGCCAGGGCGCAAAGCCGCCGGGCTATCCCCGCCGCCCATCGAGCGTCTCGGGCTTCTTCTGTTGGGCGAACCAGGCCTTCCAGGCGTTCACGTTATGCTCGAAGTTGTTGCCCGTCAGCTTGATCAGGGCATCGAGCACTTCGGGATTCTGAATCGTGCGGTACTCGGTGCGGACACTCTGGCCGACCGAGAGGCCGCCGCCGCCAGTGCCCCCCGGTCCTTTGCCAAAGGTGGCCCCGATACCGCCGGGCTGCCCCTCGACGATGTCGATTTTCTGCACCGACACCAGGGCGTCGATCAGCGGGCCGATCGCGGCCGGGTGCTTGAGCCGCTTGAGCGCGTGCGCCGCGCGGTTGATCACCTGCACGTTGTTGTCTTTGAGGGCCGCGATGAACATCGCCGGCACTTCGGGATTTTTCTGCTCCACCAGGAAGTCGAGGGCCGAGAGCCGGACTTCCTCGATGCCGTCGTGCAAGGCGACGCCCACCAGCAGCATCGTCGCCTCGGGCGAGGGGATCTTCGTCAGTGATTCGAGCAGCCAGATCCGGACTTGCTGGTTCGGCTCGGTCTGCAGCGCCTCGGCAATTGCCTTGAGGGCGTAGGGATCGTTGATGGCCCGCAGCTTGGCGGTCGCTTCGGCCGCTTTCTCGCTGTGGAGCTCGTCACGCAGCTTGTTGAGCCGGCCGAACCACTGCCGCTCGGCCAGCTTGTCTTTTTTCTGCTTCTCGAGCAGCTCGATCTCCTGGGGCAGCTTCCACTCGCCGTTATAGCGGACGAACCCCCGGTCCTTTTGCACCTGCTCGCGCGTCTTCCAGCCGCCATCGATCTGCATGTAGTTCAGCGCCCGGCGGGCCAGCACGTGGTTCGGATCGAGCTCGAGGATCCGCTCCAGATGACGATTGCGCTGGGCGTTCAACTTATTTTCGCGGCACCACTCGGCCAGCTCCCATTGCGAGTCGACCGTGTCGGCGTGCGTCGGCATCCGCTTTTCGTACTCCAGCTCGCGCGACGTCTCGCGGTGCAGCTTGACCACCTGGGCCCGATCGAGCGTCACCACCGCGCCGCTCGAGGTGCGGACGACGTACTTCTTGCGCGGCGTCTCCTCGGGGTTCAGCAACTGCCCGCGGAGCGTTCCCTGGTTGGCAAGCTGAAAGATGTCGGCGCGGACCGCCGGCGCGCACAGCGCCAACTGGCTGGCGACGACGGCGATCGCAGCAGCTCGGGCGTTCATACGAGCCTTCGCGTGTTCCGGTGCCGCGGGGGCAAGAAGGGAGAGATTCGCGGCTATTTCCGAGTATAATCCCCCAAAATCGCTCCCGCCAACGCTTTTCGTCACCCCCAGGCCGTCCGATGAGCCAGTCCGCCGCCCAGCACCGCGCCCAATCGCCCCAGACGCTCGCCTGCGCCGTGCTGACGGTCAGCGACACGCGGACGCTCGAGACCGACAGCGGCGGGCAGACGATCGTCGACCTGCTCGTCGGGGCAGGGCACCGCGTCGTCGAGCGCGCGATCATCCCCGACGAGCCCGCGCACATGCGGCCGCTGGTCGCCGGCTGGGCGGCGCGCGACGAGATCGCTGCGATCCTCCTGACCGGCGGCACCGGCATTTCCAGCCGCGATCAAACCTTCGAGACCATCAGCAGTCTCTTCACCAAGCCGCTCCCGGGCTACGGCGAGCTGTTTCGCATGCTGAGCTTCGCCGAGGTCGGCGCCGCAGCCATGCTCAGCCGGGCGGTCGGAGGGCTCGTAGGCCGCAGCGTCGTGCTGACGATGCCCGGATCGCCCGCCGCGGTGCGCCTGGCCATGGAGCGGCTGATCCTGCCCGAGCTGGGGCACCTGGTCCGCGAAGCGCGGCGCTGAACGCTTCTCGCTTTCCCAGCCCCCGGCGGCAGCCCACGGCAGTCGCGCGGGCAACTTGCTAGCAGCCACCCCACCTCCGACTGACCTGGAGCGCGCGGGGGAGTTTGGCTATCCTGCTCGCCCCCAGTCGCTAGCACCCGGCCGTTCGCGGACTTCACCCAGCCAGGGAGGGCTGTCGTGAGCAAGTTCACCAAGTTGTTGTTGTTCGTCGGCGCCCTGGCAGGCGGCGGCTACTACCTCAAGTCGAACAACTTCCAACTCCCCAATCTGCCCGCGCTCGAGAGCCTGGGGGTCGGCCCGGCGGGAGGGACCTCCTCCAGCGGCAGCCTTCCTCCGATGGCGGCCGGCAGCGCGGTCCGCATCGGCAGCTTTAACATCCAGGTCTTCGGGTCCAGCAAGCTGGCCAAGCGCGAGGTCGTCGAAGTGCTCGTGCAGATCGTGCGGCAGTTCGACATCGTCGCGGTGCAGGAAGTCCGCGCCTCCGACACGACAGTGGTCAGCCAGTTCGTGCAACAGCTCAACGCCACGGGCCGGCACTACGATGCCGTCGTCGGCCCCCGGCTGGGGCGCACCAACAGCAAGGAACAGTACGCCTTCATCTTCGACCGCGAGCGGATCGAAGTCGATCCGTCGTCGGTCTATACCGTGGCCGATCCCGATGACCTGCTGCACCGCGAACCGCTGGTGGCGGGCTTCCGCGTGCGGGGCGTTCCGCCCGAAGAGGCCTTCACCTTCACGTTGATCAACATTCACACCGATCCGGACGAGACGGTGCAGGAACTCGACGCGCTAGGCGACGTCTTTCGCGCCGTCCGCAACGACGGCCGCCACGAGGACGACATCATTCTGCTCGGCGACCTGAACGTCGACGACGCCCATCTCGGCGAGCTGGGACGCGTGTCGGATATCACCTGGGTGATCTCGGGCACCCCCACCAACACGCGCCGCACCAAGCAGTACGACAACCTGCTCTTCCAGCGTCGGGCGACGGTCGAGTACCAGGGTCGGGCGGGCGTCTTCGATTTTGCCAGCGAGTACCAACTGTCGATGGAGGCGGCGCTGCAGGTCTCCGACCACATGCCGGTCTGGGCCGAGTTCAGCCCCTACGAAGGGGGCGAATCGGGACGTATGGCCGCGCGGCCGCGCTAACGCGGGGCGCGCCAGCGCGCTTCCGTCGGCGATGCCGAACCGCGGGGAGCACGCGCGGAAATGCGTCAGAATGGTCCGCTTGCCCCGCCGCCTCCCTGGGAGTGCCCGCCGTGCCGCTGAGTCCACGTTTCGAAGAGGCGCTGGTGTATGCGACGCGGCTGCACGCCGCGCAAACGCGGAAGGCTTCGAGCACTCCCTACATCGCGCACTTGCTGGGGGTCGCCAGCCTGGTACTCGAGGATGGCGGGAGCGAGGACGAGGCGATTGCGGCGCTGCTGCACGATGCCGTCGAGGACCAGGGAGGCGCCGCGACCCGGGCCGAGATCCTTCGTCGTTTCGGCGCGCGAATCACCGCCTGGATCGATGCCTGCACCGATTGCGATACGACTCCCAAGCCCCCCTGGCGCGAGCGCAAGCAGCGGCTCTTGGATCAGGCCGGGGCTGCGCCCCCCGAAGTCCGGCGCATCCTGGCGGCCGACAAGCTGCACAACGTGCGCTCGGTGATCGCCGACTACCGCCGACTCGGCGAGGCGATCTGGCCCCGCTTCACCACGGGCAAGCCCGGGACGCTCTGGTTCTACCGGGTGATGGCCGACCTGCTCGCGGACGGAGCGCCGTCAGCGCTGGTCGAAGATCTGCGCCGCGAAGTGGCCGAACTGGAGCGCCTGGTCGGGCTGGACGCGTGACAAGTTCGCGCGATCAGTCTTCCGGCTGCGCGATTCGGTCGGCGGCTTCCTCGGCCCAGGGACTCGTCGGAGCCAACTGCAAAAACGAGCGCCAATGCGGGATCGCTTCGTGCGAGCGCCCCACTTCGTCGAGCAGGCGGGCGAGATGGTAATGGGCGTCGGGATACTCGCCATGATAGGCCAGCGCGCCATGGAAAGCCGCCTCGGCCAGCTCGTAGTGCCCGAGCTCCATCAGCACGCAGCCCAGGTTCGCCCGGGCTTCGACAAAATCGTCGTCGATCTCGATCACCATGTAGTACCGCTCGCGGG
>JAEUIK010000248.1 GCA_016793185.1 Planctomycetaceae bacterium
CGAGATGCTCCGCTACGCACAGGCACACAAGAACAGCCTGGCGGGTTACGAGGGGGCCGAACGGATCCCGCCCGAGCAGTTGCTCGAGCTCGACGTCGAGTTGCTGATTCCCGCGGCGTTGGGGGGCGTGCTCACCGAGGCGAACGCCGAACGCGTCAAGGCCGAGATCATCATCGAGGCGGCCAACGAACCCACCAAGCCCGAGGCCGACAAGGTCTTCGACGCCAAGGGGATCACCGTGCTCCCCGATATTCTCGCCAATGCGGGGGGCGTGACGGCCAGCTACTTCGAATGGGTGCAGAACCGGCAGCACTACCAGTGGGGGATCAATCGCGTCCGCCAAGAGCTCGATCGCGTGCTCAGCGACGCCTTCGAACAGGTCTGGGAAACCGCCCTCAAGCGCAAAGTCAGTCTCCGCACCGCGGCCTACATCGTCGGCATCGGCCGGGTCGGCCGGGCGACGATCCTGGGAGGGATCTCATGACCGGCAAGCAGGTCTCGGCCGAGATCCTGGGCCGGATCCCGATCTTTCGCGGTCTCGACGAGACCGAGTGCCGGCAACTGGCTTCGATCGCCGAGCCCGAAGCCTACCACCCGCGCGAGTACGTCCTGCACGAGGGGCAGACGAGCCAGCGCCTCTGGATCGTGATGGCCGGCAGTTGCGAAGTGTTGCGGCAGGCCAGCTCGGGCGACGGGGGACAGAAGCTGCTCCGGCTCGCCGTGCTGGAGCCGCATGCAAACTTTGGCGAGATGTCGTTCTTCCATCCCGCGCCGCACTCGGCCAGCGTCCGGGCCATCACGCCTTTGGAGCTGCTGGCCATCCGCCGCGAACGCTTCGACGAGCTGATGTGCGGCGGTTCGCCGGCCGCCTGCAAGCTCGCCTATAACTCGGTCCATTCGCTGGCCGACCGCATCCGGCAGCTCGACCAGTGGATCATCGACCGCACCCGCCGCGAAGACTCGGGGCGCAAAGTCGAAGAGTGGGAAGAGTTCCGCTCCAAGATGTTCGGCGGGTGGAATTTGTAGGCCTGCGTCCCGGCACTGCCTGGTGGCGCTTATTCGGCACTCCGCTGTGCTTCTTCGGTAGCCGCGACCAGTGACCGCAGCGAACCATCGCTCTGGCGCTGCGTAAGTAAGCTCGAAAGATCGCGATTTCCGCGAATGGGCGCCGCAGCTACGTCGTCAGGGGTAGATGATGCCGATTCTGATCGCAGCGGCCGGCCTCGCCGAAGCCGGGATGTTTTTCTATGTGTTGATCTCGCTGGGAGTCTTGTGCTTCGCGTTTGCGATTGCCGCCTGCGGAATCTGGTGGCGTTCGTTCTTTCTTTCGATCACCTCGCTCGTGATCTTATTGCTCTACACGTTGATGTTTCAGCCTTGGATGTGCTTTTCTCCGTTTGATGAGGAAGACCTCGCAGACCCTGACGTCTACACGAAACTTTCGCTGTTCTACGCGGTGGGCATCAGTTGGGTCGGGTGCTGCCTCGCCTCACTGTACGCGTGTGCCAGGGCAAATCCGCCGCTCGCGGTCGATGAACTGCCCGGACAACACCAGGAAATGGACTGAGCGCCACGCTGGCAACGCCAGGGCGCGCCTGCGTTGCAGGCGCCGCGGAGCAAGCGGCGCAATGTTGCCCCTGTCTTGCAGCCGTCTTGGTCCTGCGCCAATGTGGCGGACGTCGACGGTAACCGATCCGCAGCCCGGGCGAATCGCTCACCCGGTCAGCGTCCCCTTGGTGCTCGGCACGCCCGTCATGCGCGGGTCGAGCTCGATCGCCATCCGCATCGCCCGGGCTGCCGACTTGAAGATTGCTTCGCTGATGTGGTGGCTGTTGCGGCCGTAGTGCAGCAGGATGTGCAAGTTCGCCAGGCCGGCGCCCGAAACCGCCTGCCAGAACTCCTCGACGAGCTGCGCGTCGAAGTCGCCGATCTTTTCGGTCGGAAACTCGGCGGTGAAGACCAGCGCGTGCCGGCCGCTGAAGTCGACCGCCGTCGTGACCAGCGTCTCGTCCATGGGCAGGGTGAAGTGCCCGTAACGGCGGATGCCTGCTTTATCGCCCAATGCCTGGCGCAGCACCTGCCCGAGGCAGATGCCGACATCCTCGACCGTGTGATGCTGGTCGACTTCAAGATCGCCGACGGCCTGGACCGTCAGGTCGCAAGCCGAGTGGCGAGCCCAGAGCGTGAGCATGTGATCGAAGAAACCGACGCCGGTCGCGATCCTCGACTGCCCGGTGCCGTCGAGATTCAGCTCGAGGTCGATCTTGGTTTCGGCGGTCTGGCGGCGGATGGTGGCGGTGCGGGGCATGGGCCTGATCGCGGACGAAGGTGGGATTTGGGTGGGGCAAACGGGAACGTCGGGTGGCACTGGCTCGGCCAGTGCTGTAAGCGAAGGCGAGCGAACGGCAGCCTGCCTAATTCTACCCCGCGGTTCGGAAGTCCTCGGTGACCTTCGTCCCGTTCGGGCAGAAACCGCCCGCGGCGCCTACATCAGCTTCGCCAGGACATCCAGGCAGGCGTCGATTTGTTCGTCGGTGCCGACCGAAATCCTCAGCCCATCCCCCCAGCCGGCATAATTCATATAACGCACGAGGATCTGCCGCTGCTTGAGTCCCTCGAAGAGGGGCTTGACCGGCTGGGCAGGATGCGGAGCCCAGACGAAGTTCGCCTGGCTCTCGACCGGCGCGAAGCCCAACGACCGCAAGCGCTCGGTCATGCGCCCCCGGGTGGCGATGATCTTGGCGCGCGTCTCGGCCAACCACGCCTGGTCGTCGATGGCGGCCGTGGCCCCGGCGATCGACAGCGCATCGCAATTGTAGGAATCCTTGAGCTTCACCAGCCCCGCAATGACGTGCGGTTGCGCGAACACGTAGCCGAAGCGGAGACCCGCCAGCGCGTAGGACTTGCTCAACGAGCGCGAAACGAGAATCTTGTCGGAACGTTTCACCAGCTCGAGGCAGTTCGTTTCGGCGAAGTCGACATAGGCTTCGTCGACCAAGAGCGGGCAAGGCAACTGCTCGGCCAACTCCAGGACGCGCTCGGGGGAGAGCACCGTGCCCGAGGGGCTGTTGGGGTTCGGCAAGAAAGCCAGCTTGAGACCCTGCGCCGCCGCGGCAAACTTGTCGCCCAGGGACCAATCCCCCTCGAACGCGATCTCTTCGCTCCGCGCCCCCTGCAACTCGGCCAGCGTCTTATAGAGGATGTAGCTCGGATACGGCAGCCGCAGCAATTCCCCTTCGCCGACAAAGGCCCGGGTCACGAGCGTCAGGACTTCATCGCTGCCGTTGGTAGCCAAGATCCACTCGGGCGGGAATCCGTACAGCGCACTGGCGCGCTGGCGGAAGGCCGTCGCCAGGGGATCGGGATAGCGTTGCAAACCATTCTCGAGCGCGGTCGTGATCGCCCGGGCCACCGCCGGTGACGCGCGATAGGGATTCTCGTTGGTATTGAGCTTGATGAACTTGCCGACCTGCGGCTGTTCACCCGGCACATATCCGGCCAGTTGATCAATGTTGGGGCGGAAGTACGACACGCCGGGTTCCTGCTCGTGGGTTGGCTGCGTTATGGACGGGGCGCCGATCCTGGAGGTCGCCGGCGGCCACGGATAGTTGCTCAGGTGACCCTGACATCGACGCTGGCGCGATGTGCCGTCAAACCTTCGGTATCGGCCAGTTGCCGCACATCGTCGATCGTGGCTTCGAGGTCGCTCCGCGAAAAGCGGATCACGCTGGTCGAGCGCAGAAAATCCGTGGACGACAGCGGGCTGGCATAGCGGGCCGTCCCGCCGGTCGGCAGTACGTGCGACGGCCCCGCGACGTAGTCCCCCACCGCCACGGGACTGTCGGGCCCGAGGAACGCAGCGCCCGCCTGCGGAATCTTCGCCAGGAGCTGCTCGGCCAGCGCCGGCTCGGTGGCGATGTGCAGGTGCTCGGGGGCAATTCCGTTCGCCAGCCGACAGGCCTCGTCGGGACCGGCGACCAGGATCAGCGCGCCGAATTCTTCGAGACTCTGCCGGGCGAGCTCGCCGCGCGAAAGCCGGCTCAACTGCCGCTCCAGCTCGGCCGACACTTCGTCGTACAGCCTGCGGCTCCAGGTGATCAGGATGCTCGCCCCCGGGGCGTGCTCGGCCTGTGCGATCAAATCCGCCGCCGTGTAGCTCGCCGGCGTCTGGTCGTCGCCGATGACCACGACCTCGCTCGGACCCGCAATCGAGTCGATATCGACCTCGCCGAAAACGCGCTGTTTGGCCAGCGCGACGAAGAGGTTTCCCGGCCCGACGATCTTGTCGACGCGCGGCAACCCGGCGACCCCATAGGCCAGGGCGGCGACGCCGTGGGCGCCGCCGACTCGATAGACTTCGGACACTCCCAATTCCTGGCAGGTCGCCAGCACGTCGGCATTGTACGAGCCGAATTTTGTCGGCGGCGCAATGACCGCGATCTCTTTTACCCCGGCAGCCTGCGCCGGCACGATCGTCATCAGCAACGTGGAAGGATAGGCGGCCGCCCCCCCCGGCACGCAGACGCCGACCCGAGCGAGCGGCAGGTAGCGTTGGGTCAGATAACCGCCGTCGAGCCCCGCGAGCCGCACATCCTGCGGCAGCAGTGCCTGCTGGAACTTGCTCACCCGCTCGCGCACCCGGCGGATGGTGGCCAGCAGCCGCGGATCCGCCTGCTGATGGGCCTCGGCCAGCTCGCGGGCCGAAACGCGGAGCGTGGCCGGGGTGAGCGTAGCGCCGTCGAGCTTGCGCGTGTACTCGAGCACGGCGTCCAGCCCGCGCTGGCGCACCTCGCTACAAATGCGCTCGACAACCTGCGCCGGGGATAACGGCTCGCCAAAAACTTCGATCGTCCGCCGCTTGCCGGCCTCGCTCACCACATTGCCCGCCGGACTCAGCCGTTGGCGCAGCTCTGCTAGTGCGCGGCTCGCCGCGGCGGCCTCCTGGGTGGCATCAATGCGAGTGATCGACAACGCGGGCATGGCTAAATCATCGGCCGGCGGCTGGGCAGAGTGTGCAAGTGGCGTCATTGTGACCGGACCAGCCGCGAACGAAAAGGGGCAGCGCTGGGCACGAGAATCCTCGCGGCGCAGCCGATTGGGGCCGGCGCGCCAATGGGCGCCCCCTCGGTTCAGACCCCAATGCCGGAAGCAAGGTTCGCGGGCTGGACGTGCGCGGCGGCCGCGACGAAGGGTTGAGCGCCAGAGGGTGTGACCCCTTATAATTCCCCGGGCGGACGAATTCGCGCCGCCGGGACCCGGGCTCGCCCGGGCCTTACCCCGTTGCACAAGGAACTGGCATGTCCGACCGTTTGGCCGATTTTCGCAGCGATACCGTCACGCGACCCACGCCGGCCATGCGCCAGGCGATTGCCGACGCGGTCGTCGGCGACGACGTGTTCAAGGAAGACCCGACCGTGCGGGCACTCGAGGAGCGCCTGGCCGACATGCTCGGCAAGGAAGCCGCGCTCTACGTGCCTTCCGGAACGATGTCGAATCAACTGGCGGTCCGCGTGCACTGCGGGCCGGGGGATGAGTTCCTCTGCGAGACGGGTTGCCACATCTACGCCTACGAACAGGCCGGCTACGCGCAACTCAGTGGTGTCGCCGCGCGAACCGTCGACGGCCAGTTCGGGATCCTGCGCCCCGAGCAGCTCGCAGGGCTGATTCGATCGGGGGACGATCACGTCCCCTTCACGAAGCTGGTCTGCCTCGAAAACACCCACAATCGCGGCGGCGGTCGCATCCAACCGCTGCCGATCGTGACCTCGATTTGCGATTGGGCCCATCGCCATGGATTGGCCACGCACCTGGATGGGGCCCGGCTCTTCAACGCGGTGGTCGCGTCGGGCGTTGCCGCCCGCGAGTGGAGCGGCCACTTCGACACGGTCAGCGTCTGCTTCAGCAAGGGGCTGGGCGCACCGATTGGCTCGGCGCTGGCCGGTCCGCGCGACATGATCGTCAGGGCGCGGCGCGCGCGGAAGCTCTTCGGCGGCGGGATGCGCCAAGCCGGGATGATCGCGGCCGCCGCACTCTACGCCCTCGAACACCACATCGACCGGCTTGCCCAAGATCACGCGCAGGCGAAACACCTCGGCGCAGCCGTGGGGAAGATCGCCGGCCTCAAGCTCCCCAACCCGCAGATCGACACCAACATCGTGATTTTCGACGTCGATCCCAACCTCGGCACCGCGGCCGAATTCACGGCGCGGCTCCGCCAACTGGGGGTGTTGATGTTGGCCATCGGCCGCCAGCAGATTCGCGCGGTCACCCATCTCGACGTCGACGCGGCCGATACGAACCGCGCCGTGGAGGCGCTGGGCGCGGTTGTCGACGAGTGTCGAGCCGGCAAGCCCGGGGTGGGCGAGGAACGCTCGGCCTACGCCTGACGTGGGCGCTGGGCGGCGAGGTTGCCCGCAGGTGACACGGAACTACACTACACCAGCGGATCGCGGGACTATCCTGGGTCGCTCGGCGCGTGAGGCCTTTCAGCTTGAGTTCCCCGGTCGACATACGATCTCGCGGCTGGCTCTGGGCGACGCTGGCCACCGTTGCTTTCAGCGCGGCGCTCGGGCTGCGACTGCTGCAGCTGCGCAGCGATCCCGACGTGTATCTCCTTGCGGCCGACGAGGGGGCCGAGTGGATCCGCGTCGACATGCCGTTCGAACTCAACACCTACGGCACCCGCCAGACGGGCGCCATGTTCGCGACCAGCTTTGACCTGTTGGAGCCGCTCGACGGCGCCGAACTCACTCTCCGCGCGTTCCGGCGCTGCGAGGTCGAGCTCGACGGCCAGACGATCTACAAGGATGGCGAGAGCCTGGCAGACTGGCAGCGGCTGCGCGTGGTGAAACTGCCGGGGCCGTTGGCTGCGGGGTACCATCGCCTGCAGATCCTGGTCTTCAACGACGGCGCCCATGCCTGCCTCTGGGCGCGCAGCGAGCCGCTGGGCATTCGCACGGGCCCCGACTGGCTCACTTCGTTGGATCGCGGGCAGTTCGCGCCGGCCCGCTCCGTCGAAACCCGAGTCGTCCCGCCGCTGGCGCTGATGTTTCCCCGCGCGCGCGACGCGTTCGTCCACCTGGGCCCGGGGCTGGGCCTGATTTTCCTGGCCGCACTCGTGGGCTGGGGGATTGCCTGCGGGAGCCCCACGGGCGAGATCCGCCTGCGGGGTTGGCGGTGCGGCGCCGCCGGCGTCCGCTGGGTGCTGCTGGCCGCCTGGACCCTGCTGGCCATCAATAACATCTGGCAGGTCGATCCGCGCGTCGGTTACGACGTCCAGGGGCATTTCGAGTACGTCCGCTTCCTCACTCAGAACGGTCGGCTCCCGCTCGCGACGGATGGCTGGCAGATGTTCCAGTCCCCGCTGTTCTACCTCCTGGCCGCGCCCTGCGACGCCCTGCTGGCTCACCGCTGGACCGATGCCGAGGTGACCAAGGCATTGCGATTCTTGCCGTTGCTTTGCGGGCTCGCCCAGATTGAGATCTGTTTTCGCGCCGCACGCACCGTTTTCACGCGCGACGATCAGCAGGCGATCGCCACGGTCATCGGCGGGCTGATGCCGATGCAGATTTACATCTCGCAAGTCATCGGCAACGAACCCCTGGCCGGGGCGCTGACTTCGCTGCTCGTACTGCTCTGCTTGCAGTTGCTCTGCGCGCCGGGGCAACCGCGCAGGGGGGGCTATTTCGCCTTGATGGGTGGCGTCTGGGGACTGGCGCTTCTCGCCAAAGTCACGCCCGTGCTGCTCGCCCCGCTGGTTTTCGCGACGGCGTGGTTCTGCCTGAGGACTCAGGTGGCGTCACTCCCTGCGCATCTCTGGCGCATCGCATGCCTGCTGGCCGGCGTGATCGCGATCGCCGGCTGGTACTACGCGCGGAATTGGTGGCACCTGGGGACGCCCTTCGTGGGTGGCTGGGAGGCGGCCACCGGCAAGGTCTGGTGGCAGGACCCCAGTTACCGCACCTGGTCGCAGTTGGCGTCGTTCGGCCCGGCGCTCGACCGCCCCGTGTACTCGGGCGTCTGGAGCTTGTGGGACGCGCTGTACTCGACGATGTGGCTCGACGGCTACACCAGCGGTCTCGTCGGCCAACCCCAGTTCATCCCCTGGCAGCTCGATTGGATGGCCATCGGCGCCTGGTTGGGGTTGGTTCCGCTGGGGCTCCTCATCGGGGGAGCGGTTTTCGGCTGGCGCGCGGCCCCCCCAGCCGCGCGGCCGGCGGTCGTCTTCTGCCTCGCGGCGATCGCCATTTACCTGGCGGCCGTGACCGACCTCTTCCTGCGGCTACCGATCTACAGCACGGCCAAGGCCACCTACACGCTGGGGATCCTCCCCTGTTACGCCCTGGTGGCCGCGGCGGGTGCGACCCCCTTGTTGCGCTGGCGGTGGACGCGCGCCGCGATCCTGGCGGCAATCACCTGCTGCGGCACGGCGGCTTACCTGGCGTATTGGGTCCGTTAGCCCGCGGCGGCTCCCAGGCTCCTCCGCAGCACGGCGTGCCGATGTGCGAACAAACGACGCACGAACCAGCCGGTCAAACGGCGCAGGTAGCGCGGCTCGAACGTCAGGCGATCGGTCAAGGTGCATCCGTCGGCCGAGTCTGCGATCAGGCGTTCGTGTCGCCACAGCGCCATGCCCGACATGGGGGACTGTTCGACGAAGCCGTGCTCCGCGTTCCAGGCGAGCAACGTCAGCGCGCTCGTTCCCCAGGGAATGCATCCGAAAAGATAAAGCCGGCTGAGAAACAATGGTCGCCCGAGCGCGAGCTCCGCACCTTCCAGGCGATCGCTGCCCGGCGGAAAAGTCATCCGCAGCCAAGGTCGCATCTCGCGCAAGATCCCTTGGGTGGAGGTGGCCCAATCCCAGGCTTGCCGCCGGGTGACGCGAAGCTGTGAGCAAATCTCAAAGTGCATGCGAGAGATCCGGGCGGTGCCGCGCTGCGTCGCGCGCATACCTCGCGGACCGGAGTAACCCCGGCCGCGAAGTTGACGCCAGACTGCGCCTCCTGCATGATAGCCCCATGTGCCTGGCAGCGGTAACGGGCAGCCTCCGACCGCTTAGCCCCGCGCGCGAGTTCGGAGGAAGATCTGCATGCCTCGCCGTAAGAAACTCCTTCCCGTTTTCCGCTCGTCCTGGCAATCGCTGTCGCCCGCGGCGCTGCTTTCCCTGGCGATCTGCCTGCCGGCCGCCGCACAAACGGCGCCTGCCGCCGACGACGCCCGGGCGGCCGACCGAACGGCTGTGCGCGGGACGGTTGAAAATTTCGTGAAGAGCTTCGCCGCGCGCGACGCCAAGGCCCTGGCCGCACTCTGGACCAGCGACGGCGAGTTCCAGAATGTGCAGGGCGTGACCGTGCAGGGCCGCGAAGCGTTGGAGAAGGCCTTCGCGCTGGCTTTCGCACGAACCTCGGAACTTAAG
>JAEUIK010000272.1 GCA_016793185.1 Planctomycetaceae bacterium
ACCAGCGGCTTGCCCAGCGTCCAGGCGATCGCGGCCTCGGAGACGGCGCCCTCGTCGGGCACCCGGCCATTGAGATTGAAAACCAGCGAGCCGCAGCCGAGCACGACCTGGTAGATGTCGAGCGCAAAAACCGCCTCGTGAACCCACCGACCGGCCAGCGCCGGGTCATGGCCACCCGCCACCAGGTAGGGGTGCAATTGGGCAAACTCCATCCCATCGGCGTGCGGGACGAAGGGCTCGAAGCCGGCCTCCGTGAGGATTGCCGCGAGCTGATTCATTTGCTGACGTTCGATTTCGCTAAACAGCGGGCCGGCGCAGTACACCCGCCGGATATTCTCTAAAGGGCGAATGGTTCGCATTGGGGATCCTCCGCATCCTGATCGAAGGGACAGTCGGGCAGCCAGGCTGCCACTTAACGGTATCCGGCCCCCCCCTACCCTGCAAGGTGAAGGGGGAAGCGCTACAATAGCAGGCCCTGAGGTTCGCCTGCCTGCAAGTCAGGCGCCTGGGATCCCGGAGCAACTCCATGCTGCAGCGAATTCTCGTCGGCGGATGCCTGGCACTCTGCGCGGCCGCGATACAGACCGCGTACGCGGCCGACAGCGTGAACTTCGAGGTGACCCTCGCCGCAAATGCCTCCGAGCGCCCTGCCGACGGCCGATTGTTCGTCTTTCTCAGCCAACGCGACCAGGGTGAACCGCGCTTGGGGCCGAACTGGTTTCGGCCCGAGCCGTTTGTGGGACTCGACGTCCGCGGATTCGCACCCGGCGAGCAACGTCGGATCGAGTCCTCGGCCGACGCGTTCCCGGAGCCGTTGGCACAGCTTCCGCCCGGTCACTATCGCGCGCAGGCCCTGTTCGACCGCGACCTCGACCATCATCACCCGGGCCGGGCGGCCGGCAATCTTTACAGCGACGTGCTCGAGATCGACATCCCCGAGTCGGGCGACTTCCGCAGCTCCTTCGTGCTGACGCACGTCGTCGAGGCGCGGGCGTTTCCCGCCAGCGAGACCGTCGAAGAGGTGCAGCTCAGGAGCGAAGTTCTCTCGCGCTTCCACGGCCGCGACGTCCAGGACTATGCGGGCGTTGCGCTTCCCGAGAGCTATGCCAGCGAGCCCGAGCGGCGTTACCCGGTGATCTATATCATCCCCGGCTTTGGCGGCAGCCATCGCGACGCCGCGCGCTACGCAGCGAAACGGCACACGCTCGCGGAGGGGGAGGTCGAGTTCATTCGCGTCGTGCTCAGCGGCGACTGCAAGTGGGGACACCACGTGTACGCCGACAGCGCGACCAACGGACCGCGCGCGACCGCGCTCGTCACCGAGATGATTCCCGAGATCGAACGGCGTTATCGCACGATCTCGACACCGCAGGCCCGCTTCGTCACGGGGCACAGCTCCGGCGGCTGGTCGTCGCTCTGGCTCCAGGTCAACTATCCGGACGTCTTCGGCGGCGTCTGGAGCACGGCCCCCGATCCGGTGGATTTTCGCGACTTTCAGCGCGTGAACTTGTACGCCGAGCCGCCGCTCAGTTTGTATGTGGATGAAGCCGATGCCCGGCGACCCATTGCCCGGCGCGGCGGCGAAGCCTCCCTATATTTCGACTCGTTCGGCCAGATGGACGACGTAATCAAGCGCGGGGGGCAGCTACGCTCGTTCGAGGCGGTCTTCAGCCCGCGCGGCGCCGACGGCGAGCCGGTTCGCCTCTGGGACCGGACCACAGGACGGATCGATCCGGCGGTCGCGCGGACCTGGGAGACTTACGATATCCGCCTGAAGCTCGAGCGCGAGTGGCCCACCCTTGGGCCCAAGCTGGCCGGGAAACTGCACATCTGGACGGGCGAGCTCGATACGTTTTTCCTGGAGGGAGCCGTCAAGCTCTTGGCTCAATCGCTCGAGCAACTGGGAAGCGACGCCCAGGTGACCGTCGTGCCGGGCAAAGACCACAGTTCGCTGCTTGATGCCGAGCTCGCCCGCTCGATCCGCCAGCAGATGAGTGCCAAGTTCCGGACTTCGTCGGAACCGGCGGCGACGAAGTAGGCTTCCTCTCCCTCCCGAGCCCCGGGCCTCAGGCCCGTGGAGCTGCGCTGGCGATCGATCCTGCCACGCTTCGCGACGAGCGCGGCCGCGCTCCGTCATGCAGTGCGGACGCGGCCCCATCAGCCCGCGCCGGTTGCCGCGGCGGCCCAGACGGGCGGCATGCCCGCCGCCCAGCGCAACAAGAGCGTCACCAACAGGAACAGCGTGTAGTGGAAGAAGGCGTTCTCGGGCGAGAAGTCGAACGAAGCCCAGGCGGTCGCGGTCCCGATCAGCACGAAGGGCAGGGGAATGAAGAGCCAGTACCAGCCTTGTTGGCGAAAGTCGTC
>JAEUIK010000276.1 GCA_016793185.1 Planctomycetaceae bacterium
GGAATCCTCGGCTGCAAACAGGTTTTCCTGGGCCAGCTGCCGGAGAAAATCGATGTCCTGAACCTGGCTGTACTCGTCGAGATGCTCGAGCACCGGCAGATCCTCGAGCAGGCGCCGGTTGGGATCGGGCCAACTGAAGCGGACCAGCGCAAATCCCACCAGTGCCGCGGCCGCTGCGCCGCCGATCCCCAAGAGCCAACGCCCGCGCCGGCGGACGAGGTTTTCTTCGAGCTGGTCGGCATCCCGTTCGGCCTTCACCGCGATCATTTCGACGGTCGACCGGGTAAAGGATTCGTCGAGCGTGGTGCGCGGGAGCTCGTCGAGGGCGTCCCAGGTGCGCTCGAGCGCGCGTAAGCGCGAGCGGGCTCGATCATCGCGCGCCAACAGCTCCTCGATCCGCCGGCAGTCGGCCGGCTCGAGTTCGCCGTCGAGATAGGCGACCAGCTCGTCGTCGAGTTCGGTAGGTTCGTTGCTGAGTGGATCGGGCGCTGCCATGGTTCGTGAGCAACTATCCGGGGTTTTGTCCGTTTTGGATGTAAGGCTCCAGGACTTCGCGCAGGCTAACGCGGGCCCGCGAGAGCAGGCTCTTGACCGCTTTCGGCGAGAGGTTCATGGCCGAGGCGATCTCGGCGTAGCCGAGTCCTTCGAACTTGTTCAACAGGACGGCCATCCGCTGCCTCTCGTTCAGTGTGAGGATCGCCAGCCGCACGATGTCGCGCATCTCGGCCTTGTCGAGCTGCCGGGCGGGCATCTGGCCGCTGGCGGCTTGCAGCAATTGCGCGAGCGGCTCGGTTCCCAGGGGGCCGCTCGCCCGGCCGACCAGGTTGATCTCGCGGCGCCGCGACTTCGAGCGGAGGGCGTTCGAAGCGACGTTGTTGGCGATGGTGAACAGCCATGTCGAGAACTTCGCCCCGGGCGTGTAACGGCGGCGCGCGCGGTAGACCCGGAGAAAGACCTCCTGGGCCAGATCCTCGGCCTGATCGCGCGAGCCGACCAGGTGCTCGAGCACGGTGACGAGCCGGCTCTGGTAGCGCAGCATCAGCTCCTCGAAGGCCGCGGCGCTGCCGTCGCGGACTTCGAGCATGAGCCGCACGTCTGGATCGCGCAGCGCGTATTGATGTGCCGCTGACTCAGTGACTGCCAACGTGCTTCCCTGTTGCGGGGACCACCGGATCTCGCCTGCGGCGCCCCTAGTCGATGAAACCCCGCCCGCCAGCAGCGGTTTCGCACGACCCGGCGAGGGGACTTACCGCGGGCGCCCGGCTCGAGCTCACGTCGGCCCGGCGCCCGGTTGCCACACGGCCCGACTCCCACAGCCGCCCGGCGCCTAGCCGTGCGACGCGACCGGCGTGACCGTCGGCGGGGGAGGCAGCGAGCGCCGCAGTTGTCCGCAGGCTGCATTGATTTTATCCCCTTTGCGCTGCCGGAACATCACATTGATGCCTCCCGACTCGAGAATCCGCCGAAACTGGGCGATCGCCTCGTCGCTGGGAGTGCGATAGGGGAGCCCGGCGACCGGATTGAACGGAATCACGTTCAAGAGCGAGGGCCGCCCGGCCAGCAGCTTGACCAGTTGCCGGGCCTGCTCGGGACCGTCGTTCAGGTCGGCCAACAGCACGTACTCGAAGGTCACACGCCGACCCGTCGCGGCAAAGAACTCGTCGGCCGCCGCCAGGATCGCCGCCACGCCGATCGACGCGTTGACCGGCACAAGGCGATTCCGCAAAACGTCGTCGGGGGCATGCAGCGAGACCGCCAGATGGTAGGGAACGTTCTCCGCCGCCAGGCGGCGAATCGCCTCGGGCAGGCCCACCGTCGAGATCGTGATCCGTCGAGCGCTGATTCCCAGGCCGGTCGGCGCGGTGGCCAGGGCCAAAGCGGGGAGCAAGTTCTTGAGGTTCGCCAGCGGCTCTCCCATGCCCATTACCACGATGTGGCTGAGCCGTTCGTCGGTGGGCAGCAGGCGACTGAGCCGGAGCATCTGCTCGAGGATCTCGCCGGTCGACAGATTGCGGACGACGCCGTCGAGCCCCGAGGCGCAAAAGACGCAGCCCATCGCGCAGCCGACCTGCGTGCTGATGCAGATCGTGCGGCGGATGCCGTCGCGGAGCAAGACGCATTCGATGCGATGTCCATCGTGCAGCGTGAGCACGAGCTTCTCGGTGCCGTCGGCGGCGCGGTGCGTGGCGGCGACCTCGGAGGTCCAGAGCTGGAACTCGGTCTCCAGGGTGCTCCGCAGCCGTTTGGGGAGGTCGCTCATCTCGCCGAACTCGCCGGCCCGGCGCTCATACAGCCACTTGCGGACCTGGGCCGCGCGATAGCGCGGTTCGCCCTGGCTTTCCAGCCAAGATTCGAGGTCGGCCGTCGAAAGATCGAGTAAGTGCCGCATGTGCCGTGGTTGGCCTCGGTCGTTGGTATCGGGCCGCATGGGTTCAGGGGCGAGAAGGACCGCCGGCGACGGCTGCAAGTGACATCGCCGACGGCAATTGCCATACTAACAGAGTGCGGTTGGCATGAGGAGCGGCCCGGGGGCGGGGTGCCTGAAGGATGAACAGCATGGCGACCGATCAACTCTTCACGGCCGAACCGCCGCAACGCAGCGGGTGCGGCCGGTTCTTGTTCTTTCTTTCGGGCTGTGGCTGCCTCGTTTTCTGCCTGCTCTGCTGCGGCGTGTTCAGTCTCGGACTGTACACCTTCGGCCAGCTGGCCAGCTTCGATCCAGTCCGCATCGTCGCCGTGCGGCAGGGCATCGCCGACCTCGACGTCCCCGAGGAGTTCACCCCGCACCAGTCCTTTGACCTGAAGATCCCGCTGATCGAGCAACGCCTGGTCTCGTGGGCGGTCTACGAAGGCCAGGATGGCGAAAGCGTGCTCGTGCTGGCCGAGTTGGGGACGGATGCTGACGAGGACGATCTCGAGGAGTTGATCGAGCGGCTCAAGCAGTCGCTCCGCGAGAACGACGCCGCGCCGGTCGAGATTGACATCGAGCAGAGCGAGACGCACGAGTTGCTGATTCGCGACCGGCCTGCCCGGTTCACGCTCGCCCGCGGCCGCCCCCGCGACGACGGCGATCCTCTCGAAGAGAACGTGGCGGGGCGCGAATACTGGCTCGTCACCGGCACCTTCGCGGGGCACCAGGGGCGCGGCGTGTTGCTCCTCATCGCCGACGCGGCGAAGTTCGACCGGCAGAAGATCCTCGACCTGATCGGCTCGATCAAGTGATCAGCCGATCACGCGGGACGCTGGCCGAACCGGGGAGGTCAGTCCCCGGAGAAATGAACGCGTGCGGTGTCTTCGCGCGCGCACAAACTCCCCGGGCCTGAGGCTCGGGGCTCGTTGGACCTGAGGCCCGGGGCTCGTGCACGCTTTAGTTGGCCGCCACGGGTGTCGCCTTACGCCTGCGGGGCCCGAGGATCTCGGCGATGCGGTCGGCGACCTGCCCCGAGGCCAGGGCGGCGGCGAACGCATCCAGATCGCGATAAACCTCGTGGCTCAGGAAGCGCACGGCCCAATTGTGCTTGAGGGGGCTGATCGTCAGCACCACTTTGCCCGCTTCGTAGGCCTGCCACATTTCGATGGCCGTCCCCATCGACGCTTCGGAGACGAAGGCGACAACGACGTCGACCTCGGCGCAGAGCCGGCAATGGTGGAAGAAGACGCTCCGCCCCTGCTCTTCGTCGTACTCGAGCGAGTTGCCGTGATCGGCCAGCGGATCGTAGAGATCGGCCTCGGGCAGATGCAATCGGATGAGCTCTTTGAGCTGCGTGCGGTAGTCTTGATTGTGCAACACGGTTCCCAAGTGGGAACCTTGCATGATTCCGGCCAGAAAGATTCGCATGGCACCCGCCTCCTGCTGGTTGAGGAAACGCTCTCGGCTCCGCCCTGGGCGAGACACGGTGTGAAACTCGGCCTGTGAACCCCGGCGTCGGCCGAGCCGGGATACGGCTGAGTTCCTTGGCACCGTTCTGTCAGTTAGGATAATTCGGCTCGGGCACGGGGAGCAAGTGTTTTGCCGATCAGGCCGCCAGGACGTTCGCCCCATGAAGTCTAAGTCGCAAACGCTCGAGCGGAAGCCGCGCCAGGCGCTGACCCCGCCGGCCGCCCCCCACGAGCCGGACCTTGCCGCCTCCCTCGACCTGGTCATGCGGCTCATGGCGGTTCCCGGACCCAGCGGCCGCGAAGCAAAGGTCAGCCAGCTGATTGCCAGCGAGCTCCGTCGGGCGGGGGTTCGCGACGAGCAGTTGCAATGGGACAACGCCCATCAGCGAACCCTTATTCCGGGCGAAATCGGAAACCTGGTTTGCAAGCTGCCCGGAACGCTGCGGGGTCCCCGCCGCCTCCTGATGGCCCATATCGATACCGTTCCGCTGTGCGAAGGCTCGCAGCCGGTTCGCAAAGGGGCCTGGGTTGAATCGGCCGACCCCCGGACCGGGCTCGGGGCCGACGACCGCTCGGGGGCCGCCGTGGTGCTGCAGGCAGCCTTGACCATCCTGCGGCGCAAGCTGCCGCATCCCCCCCTGACCTTCTATTGGACCGTCCAGGAAGAAGTCGGGCTGCAAGGCGTTCGCCACGCCACGCTGGGCCTCTTGGGTAAACCGAGGCTGGCGTTCAATTGGGATGGCGGGCCGGCTGAGAAACTGACGGTCGGCGCCACCGGTGCTTACCGGATGCAGATCGTGATCGAAGGGCTCGCCAGCCACGCCGGGGGATCGCCCGAGCGCGGCGTGAGCGCCATCGGGATCGCCGGACTGGCCATCGCCGAGCTGCAGCGCGAGGGCTGGCACGGCGATATCTCGCGCGACGGCCGCCGGGGGACGAGCAACCTGGGTTTGATCCAGGGGGGGGAGGCGACCAACGTGGTTGCGCCGCGCGTCGAGGTTCGTGCCGAAGCGCGCAGCCACGATCCGCAGTTCCGCCTGGAGATTGTCGCCGCCATCGAAGGGGCGTTTCGGCGCGCTGCCGCGGAAGTCCGCAACATCGACGGCGTTACCGGAAACGTGCAGATCGAACGCCGTCTCGATTACGAGAACTTCGTCCTCGATCCCCACGAGCCTTGCGTCACCACCGCCGAAGCGGCCATCCGCGCCGTTGGAGGCGAGCCGCTGCGGGCGATTTCCAACGGCGGCCTCGACGCCAACTGGATGACCGCCCGAGGGATTCCGACGGTCACGCTCGGTTGCGGCCAGAACAACGTGCACACCGCCTCGGAACGGCTCAATATCGCCGCCTATGAAATGGCCTGCCGGGTCGCGCTGCGGCTCGCCACGGCCAGCGAGTGACCCACGCGTGAAACCCGACGACGAGCTCTGCCTCTGCTTTCATGTCACCAAACGCAAGGTGGCGAACTGGATCCGGGTTACCAAACCGCGGCGCGTCGGGCAGGTGAGCGAGTGCTACGGCGCGGGCACGGGCTGCGGCTGGTGCCGTCCCTTCCTCGAGCGGCTCTTCTGGCAGGCGGCGGCCGCTGGCGAGATCGCCCCCGATCGCCCGCGCGAGGCACCGCTGGACGAGACCGAGCTTTCGGCCGAGCAATACGCCCAGGAGCGAGCCAAGTACGTGCGCGCCGGCAAGGGAACGCCGCCGCCGGGAGCGACGCCGATCGAACCGTGAGGCGCAGCCGCGGCAACGCTCGGCCACACGCCAGACGAGTCGGGGACCTCAGGTCCCCAGAGCGGTTGGATCGCTCGAATACGTCGAACTGCATTCATCCTGCACATCGAGGCCGAGAGCAGTTCAGCTCCCCGGGCCTGAGGCCCGGCCTTCAAGACGCTCGGCCACACGCCAGACGAGTCGGGGACCTCAGGTCCCCAGAGCGGTTGGATCGCTCGAATACGTCGAACTGCATTCATCCTGCACATCGAGGCCGAGAGCGGTTCAGCTCCCCGGGCCTGAGGCCCGGGGCTCGGGCGCTCGCGTCGATGGCTGCTCGGCCAGACCGACCATCTCGAGCAGCTTGAGGGCGTTGGTCGTGGTGGCCACCCCTGGGCGGAGCTGGTAATCGAACGTCATCCGCCGGCCGCCGGCGTCGTCGACAAACGACTCGCGAAAGTGGACCGGCTGCGCGGCGTCGGCCAGCTCAGCGCTGTGGGCGAGGTCCAGGTCGTGCGTCGAGATGGCGCCAATGGCCCCCTGCGCCAGCAAGTGCTTAAGCACCGTCCGCACGGCAATCTGCCGCTCGACGGTGTTGGTCCCCTGCAGGATCTCGTCGAACAGGTAGAGGAGTCGCTGGCCGTGGCGGCCCTCGCCATCGCGGGCGGCATCGACCGCCTCCTTGAGCCGCTTGAGCTCGGCGAGGAAGAACGAGACGCCATCTTCCAGCGAGTCTTGCACGCGCATGCTCGTGGCCAGCCTGAGCGGCGGCAGCGACAGGCTGGCGGCGCACACCGGGGCACCCGCCTGCGCCAGGACCACGTTGGTGCCAATCGCGCGCAGCAGAGTGCTTTTGCCCGACATGTTCGAGCCTGTCACCAGCAGAAACGAACCCGGCGGGCCGACGCTGACATCGTTCGCAACGCGGGCGGCGTCGGCCAACAGCGGATGACCGAGCTGGCGCGCGGCGATAAGCGCTTCGCCTTCGGCCTCGGTGCGCACCAGCGGAAACGTCCAGTCGGGCTGATCATGGGCCAGAGACGCGATTCCCGCCAGGGCCTCGAGGCGCCCCAGCGCCGCGAACCAGCGCGCGGCGTATTGTCCCGAGCGGGCTTGCCAGCGCTCGATTCGCACCAAGACGTGGAGATCCCACAGCGTCAGCGCCTGCACGACGCCGTAGACCATGGCCGAGAATCGCAGGTTGGCCAGGTCCATGATTCTGCCGAGATGCGCGAGTTCGGCGTGCGCGCCGCCGCCGAGCTCGACCAGCTCGTCGCGGAGCCGCGCCAGTTCCGGCGCGGCATGGGGCATGCGC
>JAEUIK010000295.1 GCA_016793185.1 Planctomycetaceae bacterium
GCACTGCGTCGTGACTTGCCTCGGCAGTCTGTTCGAGGTCGGCCGGGTAGTGGTTCCGGCCCTGGACGATGATCATCTCCTTGAGGCGTCCACTGATGAACAGCTCGCCGTCGTGAATGAAGCCCACGTCGCCGGTTCGCAGAAAGGGACCGCGTCCGGTGCTCGTGCGGGCATTGAACGTGCGAGCCGTTGCGTCGGGCTGCTTCCAATAGCCGGCGGCCACGTGAAGGCCCGCGACCCAAATCTCGCCCGACCGGCCGGCGGGAAGTTCGGTCAGCGATTGCGGATCGACGATCAGCAGATCCTGCCCACAGACGCCCTGCCCGCAGGACGCGAGTCGGAGTGTCGAGGGAGTATCTTCGTCAGCGGCGACTGCCTCCCCCGCGGACAATCGGTCGGCGTCGAAGGCGCGGACCTGCGCGGGCGCGTTGGTGGGGGTCGAAGCCACCATCAGCGTCGACTCGGCCAGCCCGTAGCAGGGCTTGAAGATATCTGACCGGACGCCGCACACGGCGAACGCGGCGAGAAATCGTTCCATCGTTTCCGGGCGAACGGGTTCGGCCCCGGAGAGTGCCAACCGCCAGCAGCTCAGGTCGAGTCCGCGGCGCTCGTCGGGCGTGGTCTTGCGCACGCAGAGATCGTAGGCAAAGTTCGGCGCGCCCGCAGTCGTCGCGCGATGATCGGAGATCGCCTGCAGCCACCGCAGCGGACGCTGAAAGAAGGCCAGCGGCGACATCATGATGTTGCGCCGTCCACTGTACCAGCATTGCAGGATGCCGCCGAAGAGCCCCATATCGTGGTAGGCGGGCAACCACGTGGCGACGACCGCATCCTCGATGTCGATCGCCGCTTCCATCTGGGCGAGATTCTGCAAGGCATTGCCGTGCTGGATCATCACGCCCTTGGGCTCGCCGGTTGAGCCGGAGGTGTACTGGAGAATCGCCAGCGAATTGCGATCAAGTTCGGGTTCGCGCCAGTCTCGCTGACGCGCGGCCGCGATCTCGTCGGTGGCGATCAGCGACTCGAGGCCCGGCAAGTCTCCCAGCATCGCGCCGGCCCAGGCGAGATCTGTCGCCGTTCCCAGTATGGCGCGCGCCTGGGCATCGCGAACGATCGCAGCCAGGCGTGGAAGCGTCCGCGCCACGCGGAGCGGGTCGGGGGGGTAGACGGGCACGGCCACCACTCCGGCGTACAAGCACCCGGCGAGGGCGGCGATGTACTCGAGCCCCGGCCCATACATCAACAGCACCCTGTCGCGCGGCCGGCACTGCTGCTGCAGGTGGGCTGCGATCGCGCGGGCACGTTCGTCCAATCCGCCGTAGGTGACGTGGGCCGCGGGCGATTCGTCGTCCGCCAGAAACGTGAAGGCCATCTGCTCGGGCGTTAATGCGGCTCGGCCGCGGAAGACCTCGACGAGGTTCCGCGCCTGGGCGCGAGCTTGCCGCAGGGCCTCAACGCCGGACGCCGCGGGCAAGCCGCGAGGAGAAAAAATCCGGTTGGTTTCCGGCATGATCGACATGGTTAGCCTTCGTTACGCAGAGCCACGCTGGGAGTCAGCCGCGCCGCACGCACGGCTGGGCCAATTGCTCCCAGCAGCCCGATCAGGAGGGCAATTGCAAACCCCTGCACGACCACATGCCCGGCAATGCGGGGTCCGACCAGCGAACTCGCGGCCGGCGTGCGACTCAGGGCGAACGTCATTCCCAATGCCAGCAGCGTCCCGAGCGTCGCTCCGCACAGGCTGAGCAAACCTGACTCGCAGAGGATCATCCGGATAATTCGCGGCTTGCGCCAGCCAATCGCCCGGAGCACGCCGATCTCGCTCGTGCGTTCGAAGACCGAGACGATCATCGTGTTGAGCACTCCGATCCCGCCCAGGATCAGGGCCAGTGCGGAAGTGCTCCAGGCCATGGCCGTGGAGACGCGAATCTTCGAGTCGGTCTGTACGTAATCTTCCGTGGCCGCCGCCGAGAGTCCAGGCCCGAGTTGCTCAATCGCCGAGACCGTCTGGCGGATGTCCTGCGCCGTCCAGGGTTCAGCCAGCCGGATGTTGCAGGCTGAGATGCGACCGGCCTGTCCCAAGAGCGCTTGCAACTGCGCGAGCGGCAACAGGAGCGAACCATTCTCGAGGATGTTGTGGCGGTCGTAGATCCCGACGACTTCGAAGGGCTCACCTTCGTAGACTTCCACTTCGTCGCCGACCTGCTTGCCAAGATTGCGGGCAAGCGTCTCGCCCAGGAGCACGACGCGACCGTCACCGGGTTCGAGGAGCCGTCCGGCCAGGACCGTTTGTTTGCGCGCTTTGACGGCTGGCGGCGTTACGCCTTGGACCACGATGCCGTAGAGACCTTCGTCGACGAACGAGATCGTGTCGAAGAGCACGGGCTCGGCGGACGTGACACCGGGCAATGCGGAGATCTTTTCGGCGAGTCCCTGATCCAGGTCGCTCGCCATCCGGTCGATCGAACGGGAACGCACCACGACGATGTCGACCCCTTGACCTTGGTACAGGTCGAGCAACGACCGCTGAAAGCTGTCGGCGATTCCCACCAAAGCCACCACCGCGGCGACGGCGATGGCCATCCCGCAAATGGTCAACGCCGAGCGGATCGGCCGCCGCGTGACGTTTCGATAGATCAAGGTGATGAATCGCATAGATGCACGTCGCGCCGCCGTTCGTGCGGCGCCGATGCCGCCCGAGCCGTCGTACCCCTCCGCCCGGGGCCAATTATTTCCGCTCGGGCCTGCCGGGAAGCAAATTTTGCCCGAGTTGCCCACCTTCCGAATCTAGGTCGGGCGTCATTCGCTCGATTTCTTGGCCTTTTCACTGCAGAATCGCAAATTCCGGACCGCCGCAGGGGAGTCCGGCGACTCTTAGCTATTTTGCCGGAGGAAACAAGCGGATTCGCTCGCGCCACCGTCCAAGATAACCGGTACGACCCGCCCACCCCTGACGCGGACGACTGGCCGATGGTCGTAGCGCGACCGGTGCGGTGGGGCTGGGGCGCAATCGGAATGACGGCGCGCACAACCACGCCATTTCTCACAGCAGTCTCAGGCAACTCGCACTTGCGGCACCCCGCGCGGATCGGGCGGAGGGCTACCGGCCGCCAGTGCGTTCCAGCGTCGGGTCGGGTTGCCAGAGGTAAAGAAACGCCGGCAGGCGGGCCCGTTCGAAGCCCGGCATGCTCAGCGGCAGCAACGTCGTCTGCAGCGGCACGTTGGGTGTGGCGTCGTACGGCGATCGAGCCCGGTCGTGCCGGCGATGGAGCATCACCAACGGCGCCCCGGGAACGCCACCCAGCTCGCCCGCCAACCGCGCGGCATCGTCGAGATAGCCGACGGAATCGACCAGTTGCAACTCGACCCCCTGCTGGGCCGTGAAGACCCGGCCGTCGAAAACGTCTGGCGGAGCGCCTGCCAATTGCGGCCGGTCCGCGATCACGCCTTGCCGGAAGCGGGCGTGAAATTCCTCGGCGATCTTCTGCAGGATTTCGCGGGCGGCGTCGCTCTGCGGCTTGATGGGCGTCCCCAGATCGATATGGTCGCCCGACTTGATCGGCACGCCCACAATGTTGAACTGGGCCATCGCATCTTCCAGGTTGTAGAGGTTCAGGATGACGCCGATGCCGCCGGTAAGCGAGGTGGGATGGGCGACGATGGCGTCGGCCGTGGTGGCCAGGTAGTAGGCCCCCCCTGCCCCGACATCCATCAGACAGGCCACGACGGGCCGGCCGGTACGAGCTTTGAAGCTCTGCAAATCGTGACGCATCATGTCCGACGCGGTCACGCCCCCGCCGGGGCTGTTGATGCGAAGCACGACCGCCGCGTAGCAGGGGTCGCGCGAAATGATGTCGAGCTTCTCGCGGAAGACGGCGACCGGGTTCTCGCCGTCGCTGTAGAGCCCGGTCATATCTTGGTTGAGGAGCAAGCCGTCAATGTCGACGAGCGCAATCTTCCGGCCGGAGGTCGGCGCCTGTCCCGGCAGGGGCATCGGCACGAGCGGGCCCAGACTCTGCGGCGACGGGCCATAGACGCGGACATTGCTGTCCGTGACAACGCGGACGGGATGCTTGCAACCCGCCATCAGGCCGACGAGCAGCAGCGCAAACCAGGTTGCTCGACGGCGCATCGCGGCCTCCCTGACGACTCGACCCGCCGACGGAATCCTTTCCGGCTGCGCGCGGCGCTGGCGCGACCGCTATGTTCGTTATCGGTTGAGGACTTGCGCTGATCGACACCAAACCCCTCCCAACGACTCGGCGCCGGTTGACCCCGTGGCAAACCTTGCTGCGACCTTGCCGACTGCGAAAGATGTAGCGGCTATGCCTGCCCGGCGGATCAAAGTGCCGCGACCGGTGCAGCCCTCGCCGAACTTGGCCCGTGGCTTGCCCCGCCAACCGCATCCCGCGGGCAAGACTATCAGCAGATGCACCCTGCGATCTATCAACCGCCGCCGCCGGACTGGGCGCTCGCCGTCGACGAGCTGCATGTGTGGCGGGTTCCGACCGGACCAGCGGAGCGCGAGTTGGAGGAGCTGGCGGAAGTACTGCATCCCGAGGAGATCGCGCGCGCCGGGCGGTATCACTTTGAGGTCGATCGCCGGCGATCGATCGTCAGCCGGGGCTGGCTGAGGCGGCTGTTGGCGGGTTACCTGGGGTGCGCCCCCAAGTCGCTGGAGTTCGTCGTCGGCCCACAGGGTAAGTTGTCGCTGGACCGGGCCGCGGGCGAGCTCGAGTTCAACGTGAGCCACTCGCACGAGCTGGTGCTCTACGCAGTCGCTTGCGGAAGCGAAGTGGGGATCGACGTCGAGCATGTTCGCCCCTTGCAAGATCTGCGGGCGGTGGCACGCCGCAACTTCACGCCGAGCGAGAATAAGCTGCTCACGCAGAGCGAGCTTGCTCCCGCGCGCCAGCTGGAGGAATTCTTCCGGCTCTGGACGCGGAAAGAGGCCGTCATCAAGGGAGTGGGGACCGGGCTGGCGACGCCGCTCGCGGCGTTCGACGTGTCGTCGCACGGGGGCGTGCCAGAGAGCTGGCAGCGCGTCGAAATTCCGCCACCCGACACTTCGAGCTGGCTAGTGACCGAGCTGGCAATCGATTCGGGCTATCAGGCAGCACTCGCCACCGCACGGCAACCCCGGACAATCCGATATTGGACCATTGCATGAGCGCGGTTTACATTGAGGCGCCGATGGCGGCAGCGCGGCACAGTCAGGGAGGGAACGCCGTCGTGAACCTGCAGAACGTGAAACACGCCGAGATCCTCCGCGCCGCAGGCGTCAGCAAGGTCTATCCCGACGGCAACGTCAGGGCCCTGTCTGGCGTCAACCTGGCGATTCGCCGCGGCGAGTACCTCGCCATCGTCGGGCCGAGCGGCAGCGGCAAATCGACTCTGCTCAATCTCCTGGGTCTGCTCGACGAACCCAGCAGCGGCGAGATCTGTTTCGACGGCCAGCCGATCACGCGGCTGACCCAACTCGATCGGGTGCGGGCGCGGAAGATCGGCTTCGTCTTTCAGTCATTTCATCTGCTGCCGATGCTGACGGCTGTGGAGAACGTGCAGGTCCCCATGTTCGAGGGGGACCTGGGACCCAAACAACGCGCCGCCAAGGCGGCCCAATTGCTCGCTGCGGTCGGGCTCGAACACCGCGCTCACCACCTGCCGCTGCGGCTAAGCGTGGGGGAACGGCAACGCGTTGCGATCGCCCGGGCTCTGGCGAACGACCCCGTCTTGCTCCTGGCCGATGAACCGACGGGAAATCTGGACTCCCAGAGCGGCGCCGAGATTCTCGAGCTGTTTGCGCGACTTCACCGCTCCGCCGGCATCACCCTCGTCGTGATCACGCACTCGGCCGAGGTCGCGGCGCAAGCCCAACGCGTGATTAGCGTGCGCGACGGGCGTATCGAATCGGACGTACCATCCGCGGGCCGGGGCGAACAGGCTGGGTCCAACGAGAGGCTTTCCTCATGAAATCATGGCGCTGGATCAAGTTCGCCTCGGCAGGGATCGCAATCGTGGCGCTGGCGTTGCTGCTCGAGCGCTGGCGAACGGCGGACGATGCCGCGCCGGACGCGGGCGCAAGCGTCGGTCGAGAGGCAGCCGGCGCCGCCGCGGTGAGCGTCCCGGCAGCTTCCGCTGCGGTCGATGTGGCGGCGCGCCCCATGGATCTGCTCGAAGGAGGATTGCCGCTGAGCGACGGAGCTCCGGCGGGTTGGTCGCACCTGGTGTTGCGGGCGATTCCGCGCGTGGCCGAGGGAGACATCGAGCGAGTTCCGGCCCTAGTCAGCAAGTTGGCCAGCATGTACCACCTGATGGTCGTGGCTCACGTCGAACGCACTGCCGACGCCCCGACGTCGAGTTTCCAGATCGAGCGCGTGGCCATCGGCCTCGCCAGCGACTTCGCGGGAGCGCGGATGACGGTCTCGACGCGCGGCCCGGCAAGTGTCAACTCGAAGCTCGACTTCATGGCGCGAACCGCGCTCGGACAGAACGAAGCGTCGCTCAAGAAAGCGCGGCAAGTGGCCCGGACGCCGACCATGTTCGTCTTCGACGCCGAAACGATCATGTGGCGCGACGATGACCATCTCCGGACCATCCAGCGGCACGCCCTGCTGGTCGAACCCGCGACAGGCCGGCTGGCGACCTTGATCTGGGCGTTGTCCCCAGGGCCGCGCGGTCGGTACCGGATTTGCTGTGAAACTTTGCAGTGGATTCCCGAGGCGCTCCACGACGATCGGCAGCTGCACGTCGATGCCCGCAAGTTCAGCCTGGGCCTGCCAACCCAGGAGGCCTTTGCATTGGTGCGACTCCCGGTGGGGCGAGACGTCCTCTGCGACGCGCAGTGGCACGAGTGCCTCGCGTGCCGCTTCGACGATCCCGCGGAGGGGATCGCCTTGGAGCGCGCCTTGCGCGAGGCGGTGGGTTGGGGCCGGCGCGACGAACGCGTTTCGGCAATCTGGTCGGAATAGGACTTCCTGCATGTGGCAACTCGTCGCCAGTCTGGCAATGGTTTCGAGCGTGGTCGGCGGCGAGCCCATCTCCAAGGATGTTTTCCTGCACCTGACGCAGATGGGCGTGCCGCTGCAGTCGGGCCAGATGGTGCGTCTCCCCGCACCCGTCCTGCCCGATGGGCTCGACGCCCCGCAGCAGGCTGAAATCCTCAAGCGCGTCGCCGGAAAGTTTCCGCTCGACCGGTTTCTTCGCGATGCGGTCGTTTCGCCATTCGTGCTCGAGATCGAATCCATCGGCGGCGAGGGCCAGCGGGGTGGACAGCGCGTCGATTTCTACTTCGTGGCCTACGGAACACGCAAGGCGTTGCTCGCGGAGGGGCTCTTCAGCGATCTGGTCGGAGCGCGCGAGGAGAAAAGCTCGGGCTCCGAGCCGTGGTCGACGCATACGCTCACGCCCGAGGAGCTGGCCGCCCGGAAGTTGGTGGTCCGCGAAACGCCCGAGCTCTCCGAGTCGTTCGTCGCTGTCGACGTGCCGATCCTGGAACGGGTGCAACTGCAAGGAGTGGGGATCGGCGTCAAGCAGCAAAATGCCGATTCGCTCGTGGGTGCCTGGATGCTCGATCCTCGCTTTCAGGGGGACTCCCAGTTTCCCAATCAATGGCGACCGATTCTCCGCGATCAGGCGGGAAGAATGTCACTGGGAGAGGCCACTCCTTATGCTGGACTAGGGGGATACACCAAGCTCACCTGGCTGCATGAGCCGGCGGGCGCCGTGCTGGTCGAATGCCACGCAGCCTTCGACGAACCGCACGGGTGGTTCGAGGGGAAGAACTTTCTCCGCTCCAAGCTGCCGCTGGTGGTCCAGGACAACGTCCGCGATTTTCGCCGTAAGCTGGCCAAGCGCAGCAAAGAATGATTCGCGTCGGGCAGTGAACGCCGGCCGAACAATCGATTGCGTTCAGCCTCGACGGCTCGCATCTCGCCGAGCGCCACAAGCCCGCGGATAGCCGTATCACTCTGCCGCGATCGGGCGGGCTTGGCACGTTTCTTGCTGCCCCCGGGAGCACGGTTCCTGACTCCCGGAGCGACGTACGCGTGAATTACCTGGCCCTGGCGACCGACTATGACGGGACATTGGCCGAGAACGGCCATGTGGAGGCCGATGTGGTGCGCGCCCTCCAGCAGTTGCGCGCCACGGGACGAAAGGTCATCCTGGTGACCGGGCGCGAGCTGCCCGAATTGAAGCAGGTTTTCCCGGAGTTGGGCGTTTGCGATCTCGTCGTGGCCGAGAATGGCGCGCTGCTCTATTGGCCCGAAACCGACCAGGAAGAAGTCTTGGCGGAAGGGCCCCCGGAGGCGTTTCTTTCCGAGGTGCAACAACGCGGCGTCGGTCCGTACTCGGTCGGACGCGTCATCTTTGCCACCTGGAGACCGCACGAGGTCGCGGTGCTCGAATCACTGCAGAAGCTCGGCCTCGGCCACCAGATCATCTTCAACAAGCGCGCTGTGATGGTCTTGCCCGAGGGAGTCAACAAGGCGACCGGTCTGCAGGTCGCGCTCGAACGGCTGGAGATTCCCGCAGCGCAGGTCGTGGGGGTGGGCGACGCCGAGAATGACCACGTGTTTCTCGATAATTGTGGCGTAGCCGCGGCGGTCGACAACGCGCTGGATGCCCTGAAGGCGCATTGCGACTTGGTGACTTCGGGGGATCACGGGCGGGGCGTGCGCGAGCTGATCGAGCGCATGCTGGCCGACGACCTGGCGCACCTGGGCCCGCGGCAGCCGCGCAAGGTCTTTACCGCGCGGAATGTGGAAGCCCGCCCGGCCGAGGCGTGAAGCTGGCCGGCGGACCGCGCACTTCTGTGCTTCTGTACACGTGCGCCCGTCGGTTTTCCGGCAGGTGGCACGGTGCTTGCAGTGCTAGCATGCAGGGGAGCGGCGATTGCCTCGCCCCGTCGCCGACTCGGGCCCTTCGCGCTGAATATCTGCAGAGGCATCCATGGCACGCACCAAACCCTCGCGCGCGGTCGGAGGCCGCGGTAGTTGGAAAGGGGAGTTCCGTTTCAACCTGGTGTCATTTCCCGTGGTGGCCGTGAACGCGCAGGTGCCCGGCGCCGCGGAGGTTCACTTTCACCAGCTTCACGCCAAGTGCCACAGCCGCATTCGCTACCAAAAGGTCTGCCCGATCCACGGGCCCGTCGATAAGACCGAAGTCGTGCTGGGCTACGAAAAATCGAAAGGGGAGTACGTCGAGTTTGAGCCGGCGGAGCTCCAGGAGCTGCGTCCCGAGACGGATCGCGACCTGGTCGTCGACACGTTTATTCAGCCGGCGCAGCTCGATCCGCGCTATTTCGACGGGCGGCACTACTACTTGTTGCCCGACAACGCCGCCGCCGACGAACCCTATGCGCTGTTTGTCGAGGCGCTCGCCCATCTCGATCGCTACGCGATTGGAATGGTCACCTTTGCCCGCAACGAGCACCTGGTAGCCGTGCGGGCAGCGGACCACGTGCTGGTGATGTCGATCTTGCATCGCCAGGAGGAGTTTCGTGCTGCGTCCGAATTTGCGGCCCCAGCGCGGCGCGCCGCTCCCAAGAAAGCCGCGCTGGCCGAAACGCTGATCAAGGCGGCGACCGAGAAGAAGTTCGACGTGGGAGACTACCAGGACCGCTATCGTAAGAATGTGCGGCAGGCGATCGCAGCCAAGATTCAGGGCGAGGAAGTCGTC
>JAEUIK010000349.1 GCA_016793185.1 Planctomycetaceae bacterium
TCTAACAGTTGTCCGGGATAATCCGCTTTCGTCCCAGCCGGCTCCGCGGGCGTCTCCGGCTCAGCGTGCAAGTCTCCGCGGCGTGTGGTTGTTTTTAAGTGTTTATTTTGTAATTGTTTGTAGTCATTATTCTACTTGGGCCGCGCCACGCGGAGCGCAAAAAAGAACCCGCCGGGCACACAAGGCACCCGGCGGGTGGGGAAATTGGGGAGGGAGACGCTAATAACCCGCCCCGGAACGTCTCTCGACGACGCGTTCGGCTATTTCCGACGGAAACGCAACACCGCCAAGCCGACGAGCCCAAGGCCCAGCAGCGCGAACGAGCTCGGCTCGGGCACAACCGAAGTGACGGTCGCGGTGATCGTCACGAAGTGGCCGTCGTTGGCCTGGGTCCGGGCAGGGCTGCCCGGGTAGTCGTCGGCAGCATTGCTCCCCTGGATGTTCCCGATTCCAAAGCGAAGACCGACTTCGTCGGAGTTGTCGAAGGACGAGGTGTTCGTCTGGCTGTTGGCCGTAGCGCTCCACGTGAAATTCAACGTGAAGCTCTGCGGGCCGGTCAACCCGGTGATGGTGTAGACGTTGGCCTTACTGACTGCCGTTTGGCTGGTGCCGCTCGAGCCGACTTGGCTGGCCGCGGTGGCCAAACCCAGGCCTGCCTGCCCGACGGCATCGATCGTTCCGGCGACATTCGTGATGCTGGCAATACCGCTGGTTCCATCCCCGAGGGCGTAGTCATCGACCACGGTCAGCCCGCCGAGCATCGACGTATCGATCTGGACGTCGTAGGTGGTTCCGGCCAGGGCATTGACACTGAACGTGACGCTGTAATTCGCGTTGAGTGTCACAGTGTCGGCGGCGCTGTTACCGCCGTTGTCGGCGGCGGCGCCAAACGCGTAGCGGGTCGATCCGTTGACGCTGGCGCTCACGACGTCGGGGGTACTCCCCCCCGCGTTGACGAGCGTCGTCGAGGATTGGGCAATTCCATTGCCTGCCACACCGGACGTCGAAGAACTGTTGATGGGATTGTTGACGGTGAGCGTGATCGCCCGGGCCTGGGAAGATAATCCCACGGCCAAGGCTGCCGCCGCGAGGAGGGAGAGAAAACCGACTCTGAGTTTCATTAGCGACCCCTCTCATGGAAAAGGAAAATTGCCAGGTGGCTTCAGGACGTCCGCATGAACAGAACGATCGATTGAGTCGAACGATCGTTCGAGTCGTATTAAACGGGAGAGCTATTCAGGTGTCAATGAAAATCTCCCAGGAATCGCGGCAGCCTTCGCGAGCCTCCCGGCGAACACCCACCGTAGGGGGGGGTGGGCTTGGAGGGGGCGGTTAGGATCGCGGTGTGAAGAACGATCGCCCGTGCGCCTTGAGGAACGCCGCCAGATGCTGGACGTCGGCAGCGTGCGGCAGCGGCTGCCCTAGCGCGTCGCCGGTGGGATTTCCGCCGCTGAAGAATCCGTCGAGAATCCAGTCGATGCTGGCGACGAAGAGCCGCAGTTGCTCGTCGCTCGTGGCGAGGATCCGGCGATCTCGCAACGTCTGCAGCAGCGTCATCACCCGCTCGACCAGCGGGCGCGAGTATTCGGCATCGAGCTTGGCGAACAGCTCCGGTTCGTCCAGCAGCAGCCGGAGCCACAGGCGGCGGGTCTGCGGAAACTCCACCGAGTGCTCGATAAGCACGTCGATGAAGGCGTCATGGGCCGACAAAAACGCCTCGAAGTCGGGCATGGCCGCCGGATCCAACTGCAGGGCGGCTTGCAGCAAGGGAGTTTGACCCGAGAAGGAGTCTGCCAGAATTCGCTCGAGGAGTTGCTGCTTGGAACCGGCGTGGTAGAGAACCGTCGAGACGCTCACTTCGCTCGCCGCGGCGATGTCGCGGATCGAGGTCCCGTGGAAGCCCCGTTCGGCAAAGAGTTGGGCAGCCGTGCGAAAAATGCGTTTGCGCGCTGTCTCGCGCTGTCCCGTGCCGGTCGCTTCGTGACTAGGAAGGTTCAATGCTGCTTGCCTTTGCGACTGCGCCCACGCTGCCAGTCTAGCTGACGCCTAACCCCGCTGCACCTGCTGGTAAATGGCGTTCAGCAGCTCCTGCGAGTCCTTGTACTTCTTCTTGCCCGAAAGGACCCCTTCGAGCAGCCGGCGGGCGTCCGCCTCGGAATGCCCCAGAATGCGCAGGGCCTCGTAGGTTTCGCGAACCACGTCGTGGGCGATTTCCGCATCCGGCGGGAGGTCGCGGTCGGCCATCAGGGCGAACTTCGGGACCTTGCGACGCAATTTGGCGACGATCCGCTCGGCCGTCGCCTGGCCCACTCCCGGCAGGCTGGAGAGCTGCTTGAGGTCCTGTTCTTCGATCGCGATGGCCACTTCGCGGACCGGGCGGACCATCGCCCGCAGGGCCTTCTTGACCCCCACCCCATCCACGGAGCAGAACACCTCGAAAAACTCCCGCTCGACCTCGGACAGAAATCCGATCATCCGCGGGCTCATCCGCCCCTGCATCGGGTTTCCCTCGAGGTACTCGATCGTGTGCAGGCTGATCTCTTCGTTCAGCCGGGCCTGCAATTGCCGGCGCGTGAATTCGGGAATCAGCACCTCGTACTCCAAGGGGCCGACGCCCAGCGTGAGCAGGTCTTCGCGGAGCGCGAGCAATTTGCCTGTGATGCGTGTGATCAAGCGTTGCCTCTCGGATGATGCGGAGGGGAAGTCACGCGCCCGGCTCCGCGCGGGCCGGTGCGGTCGTCGTGTCGGCGGCCAGATTGGGAGCCGGTCCCGCGCGGCGAAACCGCTCGGTGACCCAGGTCACAGCGACATAGAACATCGGCGTGAAGAACAGTCCGAAGAGCGTGACGCCCAGCATGCCGCTGAAGACGGCGACGCCGAG
>JAEUIK010000400.1 GCA_016793185.1 Planctomycetaceae bacterium
TCCGATCAGGAACCAGTCGCTGCTGGGCTTGGCTTGCCCGCTGGCCAGCAGTGAGGCATCGCGCGTCGCCCGGCGGCTATCCTTCTTGACGTAGACAAGCTGATCGTCGGCCGCGGCGTGCGACCACGCGCTCGCGCACGTGAGAACCACGATCAGGATCCGGCGGAGTTCGATCATCGATTTCTTTCTCGCGGAGACTTCAACACGCGGTCCACTCCCTCGGCCGAAGCGTCGACCGGCAGCAGCGCTTCGAGCGCGAACCCGACTCGCGCGCGCGGATCGGCCGCGGCGGATTCCGGCGGGGCCTGCGTTTTTCCCTGCAACAGCAGCCAAGAGTGCCCGTCGCGCTGCACGATCGACCAGCGGGCCGAGTCGGCCCCCTGCGCGAGCCGATAGATCACCGGTCCTGCCTCGTCGGCAATCCAGAACTGCGCGTCGCCCGGGAGGCTGACGGGTTCCGTGGCGCCGGCCCCGGACGGAGGCGAGCGCGCCGGATCGTCGAGGATCTGCACGATCGGGCGGGGGCTGTCGGCCACAAGCAACGTCACCTGGCTGGGCGACGGCGAGGCAACTTCGATTTGCCGCACGATCCCGCTGGCCAACTCATCGGCCGAGGTCGTCAAACGTTCGGTAAACGACGCCTGCTGCTTCTCGGGCAAATCAAGATCGTAGCGAAACGTCACCCCCGCGGCGTCGGTGTGGTAACCACGAAAGTGCAGCCGGCTGGGATGGAGTTGCGCGTCGTCGGGCAGGGGTGCGCCCAACGAGGTGTCGTTCGCCCGGCCGGCAAAGTTCGGTAGGGCGGTCGAGTCGGCCGCGGTGATTTCCCAGGGAAATCCCGCCGGAGAGCGCCAACATACCGGAGCCAGCGGCCGCGCCTGGCGACCTCCCCGTTCGGTCCAGACTGGCGTCATGTCCAAGAAATCCCCGCGCCAGGCGTAGGCCAGCCGGCAACTCTGCGCGTCGTAGGCCAGTTGCAGCGACGAGGGAAAGCGAATCGCCAGGCTCCGCGCCGAGAGCTCGGGCAGGAACGTTCGGGCCACGAACACCCGGTCGCTCGCGGGCGTGCCCGCCGTCGTGGGCGTCGCTTCGAGGCCGGCTGGCAACGGCAGCTCTCGGCTGGCCACGAGGTACTGCCAGATCGCTTCGCGCTGCCGGGCGGGGTCGCCTCCAAGGATACTCGGATAGGGGCTCTCCCCTTTGAGGAAGACGGTCGGCATCCGCGTGCCCGGCTCGATCCGCTGCGGGTCGGTCATCCACCGTTGAAACCAGTCGTAGTGGATGCGTTCGGGCACGAGCGCCAGGTCGGGTCCGCGCGTGCCGCCGCTCGGTTTTCCCAACAGATCGTGGCACTTCGTGCAGCCAAACCCCTGGCCGCCGACGAGTTGGCGCCCCGCTTCGGCCAAGGGTGCATCGGGAGCTGGCGCCGCAGTTGCGGTTGCCGCCGTCGTGGCCTCGAGCGCGGCAAGCGCCGCGGCGAGGTGCCCGACATGTTCGCGACCGAAGCGCGGCATCCGCACCGACATCCAGGGGCGCGAGCGGCGATCGCCGGTCAGGACCTCGTCGAGCGGCTTCGCGAGCAGCTTCTCGGTAATGCCCGAGAGGGTCGGAGGTTTGACGAGCTCGGCTTCTTGCGCACCCTGGTTGGCCGAGATCACGTTGACAAAGTCGGGCGCAAGTCCGCCGATGCCGTCGCGCTCGTGGCAAGCCTGACAGTTGAACCGAGCCAGCGCGAGCCGGGCCGCTTCGGCCGGGGCGGGCGTGCCGGGGGCGTCGAGTGCCGCAGCCAGGAACGTCCTGACGGCATCGCGATCGAGGATCGCAGAGTACTCTGGATGGCGTCGCGGCGAAGCGGCGGGTTGCTCTCCAGTCGCGAAGCAGCCCGGCAGTTCCCCCGGCGCGGCGGCGCGCCGGGCCAGCTGGGCAAAGTCGGCCTGGGCCGGCCGCGGCGCCCAAAAATCCTCTTCGCCGGCAATCTTGAGCTCGTGGCAACTCGTGCATTGGCGCGCCCGCAGCACCTCGCGCCCCAACTGAGCGAGTTGCCGCTCGGGGGATGCATCGCTCAGATCCGTGGGCTCCTGGCCGAGCGCGTGCCATACCGAGGCGATCTCGGCCGACGAAGGCGCGTCGGGCAGCGACAGTGGCTCGATCGGTTCGGTCTTGGGCGACGTCAGGTAGGCCGCCAGCGCTGCAGCCTCGTCGCGGCTCAGTTGCAGATCGGGCATCCGCCCCGCGGGATCGAACTTCGCCGGCTGTTGCAAGAACTCGGCCAGGCACGAGGCGGTGGTCTTTTCCCCCAGGCCGCGCAGCGTCGCGCGGGGGGGGCGTTCCGGCGCCCCACGATGGCAGGCAATGCATCCCAGCCGCTCGAAGTGCTGTTTTCCTCGCCCCGGGATCTCTTCGGCGGCGGCTGCCGGGGCGTCGGGAGCAGGTCGCTGCGGATCCTTGCGCTCCGCAAGAAATCGGGCAACGGCGCGGCGTTCGATTTCTCCCTGGCGATCGCTGCCGAAGAGCCGGGGCATGACCGCCTCGGGGCGCAGCTTCTGCGGATCGCCAAGCCACTGGTAGACCCAAGCCTCTTTGAGCCGATCCCCGGCGTGCGTCAGGTGCGGACCAGGACGGTGGGCCAACTGGTGGGAGATCGGCGCCGCGGAGCTTGGCCGGTGGCAGCTCACGCAGCTCTGCTCTTCGACGGCCAACCGGCCCGCGAGATAGGTGTCGGCCGCGAAGAGCCGGTCGGGGCTGAGGCCGGCCTGCTGCGCGCGCTCGGCCTCCGCTTCGGTAACGGCATGCCCCACGCTCCGCGCGCTCAGCGGCTCGCGCGGAAAATGCTCCGACTCCCAGGACAGCTTGAGTTCGGCGCCATCACCTGCGGGCTCGAACTCGACAATCAGCGGATGCAATCCGAAGCCCAGTTCGACGCGCGGACCGGCGACGAGTTCCCCCGCGGCTGCCCGAGGGTCTTGCGCCGGGCGCGCCAGCACCACCTGTTCGCCGACGCGCACGGTGAGCTTGCCCGACGCGCGGGCGTGGAATTGATGCACACCCGGCTGCAGGACTTCGATAACGCCCGACCACCTGGCCCGCCAGCCGGTCGGCGGGAGGCGCGAGTCGGGGGCCTGCCCCGCGGACAACGACAGTTGCGGCGAAGTTTCGACGCGCTGGACCGATGGGGCGCTCCCCGCGCCGCCCCGGCCCTCCAGGTACTCGGCGGAAATCCCCGGCTGGCGAACCTGGCTGGCGAGGTCGTCATCGGCCAGGATCAATCCCGGCGGGGCAATTCCCAGCGCGATGATCGCCCAGCGCCGCCAGCCACGGGCGACGGCGAGGTAACGGCGGGGCAGGGAAGCGAGCTTGGCGAAAACGGGCATCGAGGGTGCGGCGCTCGGGTGGCGGGAGAGGCCAGGCCGCCGCTGAAGAGCAGCGACGGCAGCCGGATCGGGGATTGCCGCCCATGATAGTCGGCCCTCCGCCGGCACTCAACGATCCGGGGGATCGAGCCGGAAAGCCCCCCCCTGTAACGCACTGCCGGGGCCCCAGGACCATGTCGGTCGCCAGATTCGTGCGCCGCGGCGCCGGTGGCTCACTTAGCTCACCGGCGCGCGGCACGCGAGAATTAGAAAGCCCCAGGAAGGGAGAGGGAAGCAGGGAAGCCTTCCTGGGGCTGCTCTCGTGGGGGGCGAGAGGAGTTCAATTGTTTTGTCGTGTCAGCTCAGCGGGGGCTGCCGCGAGGTCCCGCTAGCCACGTCGATCTCATCGACGATCTGCAGCACTCCAGCCACGCGCCGGCAACAGTGACTGCTGAGTTGTTTCTCGTAAAACGATCTCACTTGTCCGCGAATCGTTACCGTGCCGTTGCGGGCCTCGACGGCCAACTGCCTTAAACTGGGGACATGCCTCCGGGCCAGGTAACCGATGACTCGTTGCTCCAGGTCGCGATCCGCCGCTTCGTCGATGATGCGGGAGTCGCTGACTGAAACCACTCCCTGAATCATGACACTCACTCCACGGAATCTTCCCTGATCCCCGCTGTGGATCACGCCACTGCCAACCGATCCATGGTTGGCGAAACCCGTCCAAAGAGCCGCCCCGGTGGGGATTCAACTCTCGTAACAATTGAGAAAAAACTCCCTGGAAACGCCTTTCGCAGCCGGCTGCTGGATCGTCTTGACCACCGCCTGGTTCCGCACGCTGTTGCCAGATCGCGGAATCCAGATCACGCGGCTCGGTCGCTGGGGCGTCTCAAACATGGTTGCCTCTTTCACCTGTTGAGTACGATGCGAGACAAAAGCAAGGCATGTGCCATTCATCGAATTGAGCCGGAAATCGCGCCTGAGGCGGATCGTTAACACCTTGCTCAATAAGTAGATAAAATCTTCTCGGCAACTCGGGCGGACTCGCCGCGCACCCGCGGTTTTCGCGCTGCAATGCCAAGAGTCGCGGCACCAACTTGCCCTGCGAGTGGGCAAACGCCTGTTTCGCCCGGAAAATGGACCGCTACTGCTGCGGAAATCGACGCGCGAAACTTGAGACAATCGTTGCACCCCCTAGGGAACTGCTGGCAATGACCGATCTCTGGAACTTCGCCGCGCCGGGACCAATCCGCTTCGGCTGGGGACGGCGCCACGAAACCGGGGAAGTCGCCCGCACGCTCGGCGGACGCGCGCTCATTCTCTGCGGTTCGCGCACACTCG
>JAEUIK010000436.1 GCA_016793185.1 Planctomycetaceae bacterium
AGCGTGAACGTCGTTCTTTCCGTAATCACGCTTGACCCGCAGGGCAAGATCGTCCGCCGCGAGGACAAGCATCCGCAGGCGGCCCAAACGGCCGCGGCGCAGATCACGGTGGCCATGCCGGCGGAGGCGATCCCCGTCGGACACCAATGGTCGGAGCCGCACGACATTGACGTCTCGCTACCCAGCGGTCAGGTCAAGAAGATCAAGACGCGGCAGCTCTTTACCTTGAGCGAAGTCACGCAAGGCATCGCCGTGATTCGCATCGAGACGCAGGTGCTCACGCCGATTCACGATCCGGCGATCGAGGCGCAACTGGTCCAGCGCGAGACGGCCGGAGATGTCCGCTTCGACATCGCTGCCGGGCGCATTATCGGACAGCAGATGGACCTGGATAAGCACGTCCTGGGTTTCAGCGGCAACGCCAGCAGCCTGCACTACGTGACGCGCTTCACCGAGGAGCTGCTGCCCGAGTCGCAGGCCGCGGCTCGACCCCCGGCCGGACCGGCGCCTCCCCCGACGCTGGCGCGAAAACCGAGCAAGCCCGCTCCCAAGCCAGCCGGCAATGCGAAGCCGCCGGGCAGCGCCAAGAAACCGGCGACGCGCCGGGTGCGCTGACGGGGGATTGCTGCGCGGCAGCAGGCCGCGGCGCGCTTCTTTCGAGCGCCGTGTGCAACCGACTCTCGCGCTTGCTACACTGGGTTTCGGTCAATGCCAAGCTCGTGTGGGTTCAGGTGCCAGGGCCATGCTCGTCATGGCCAGGCAGACGTGTCGGCCTGACGGTCACCTCCCACTTGGCACCACGGTCCCATGCTCACGCGAGCGTGGGCGTGGCACCCGAAGTCCGATATTGAGACCGCGATGATCCATGTCGGCCAGACGAGTCGGCCGTTTGAATCGTGGTACCGGGCCTGCAAGAGAGGTTTCAACGATGGGGAAGTCCTGGCGATTGTGGTGCGGCGCGCTTGTTGCCATTGGTTCCTGCTGGGGTGGTCGGGATGTGTTTGCGGACGAGCCCGCGCCTCAGACTTACGAGGTCGAATTGCGCGAGAACGTGCAGTATGGCACCGGCGCCGGCGAGCCGTTGACGCTGCACCTGGCGATCCCCCAGGGGGCGACCGAGCCTTGCCCGGTGATCGTTTACATCCACGGCGGCGGGTGGCGTGCCGGAAGCAAGGATGGGCATCGCGGCGATATCAAACGCGCCGCCGCGCAGGGATACGTCAGCGCGTCGGTCGGCTATCGCTTTGCGCCAGCGCACCGTTTTCCCGCCCAGGTCGAGGATGTGAAGTGTGCAATTCGCTACCTGCGGGCACACGCGCAGGAGTTGAACCTCGATCCCAACCGGATCGGCGCGATTGGCTTCTCGGCCGGGGCGCATCTCTCGATGATGTTGGGATCGATGGATAGCGCCGACGGCCTCGAAGGCGAAGGGGGTTGGCCCGAGCAGTCGAGCAAGGTCCAGGCGGTGGTGGCGTACTTCGGTCCCACCAACTTCAACTCCCCGTACCCCGACGTCACCGTGCCGATCATCGAGGGGTTTCTGGGCGGCACAGCGCAGGAAAAACCCGACGAGTATCGGCGCGCGTCCCCGGTCACCTACGTCAACAAGGGAGACGCGCCCATGTTGTTGTTCCAGGGAACCGTCGACATCCTGGTGCCTTACGAACAGGCCTTCGAAATGGCTACTGCCCTCTCCAAGTCGGGCGTGCCGGGCCGGATCGAGTTGCTGCTGGGCAAAGGCCACGGCTGG
>JAEUIK010000464.1 GCA_016793185.1 Planctomycetaceae bacterium
GCGGCATCTCCCGCGATTTCCGGCAGTCCCACCAACGTCTCCAGCAATCGCGCCGGCGGCTCGGGCTGTTCGTCGGCCAGGAGGCGCTCGAGCAGGTGGTGGGCATTGTGCAGCGAAACGCTCGAGAGCAGCGCCCCTTGCAGTTGCGGCTCGCCAGCCGTCGAGCGCGCCAGCGCCAGTAGCGCTGCGGCCGCCTCCTTCCCCCGCAGTTCGCCGAGCGTGTAGGCCAGCTGCAGGCGCACCTGCGGGTCATCGTCCGAGACCAATGCGCAGACTTTGTGGACCAGCGTGGGCGACTTGTCGGCCAGCGCCTCGCTCAGCCGAATCGCCTGCCGGCGCACGCCCGCGTGCGGATCGGCGAGGCCTCCGGCGGCGAGTTCCGGCGTCAGCGCCTGCAGTCCTTCCAGCGTGGCGAGCGCTTGCGCACGGACCTGCGGCCATGCGGCCTCGCGCGCGAGACGTTCCAGCTCCGGGACCGCCGCGCGCGCCTGCCGCCAGACGAGCAGTTGCTGTATCAGGTCGCGGCGCGTACCGTTTAGAGTGTCGAGCGCCCGGGCAAGCTGTTGGTCGTCGAGTTGGTCCAGCCGCTCGGTCGGGCGGAGCGGCTGATCGAGTCGCCGCACCCGGTAGATCCGCCCGCGATCGTCGCCGGCCCGGACGTCGATCGTCGCCACGACATCGGGCGGAATCCACATCGGGTGCTCGATCAGATAGCGGTACATGTCGACGACCCACAGCGCTCCATCGGGTCCGGTGCGGGCTTGCACGGGCCGAAACCAGTTGTCGGTCGAGGCCAGAAACTCGCTCTGCTGCTCGTCGACCGCGCGATGCCCTGCGAACGAGGTACCGCGCGGCACGAGCACCAGTCGATGCACGACCTGGCTCACCGGTTCGCAGATGAAGGCATTGCCGGAGAAGTCGTCTCCCAGCAACGAGTCGCGATAAATCCCCAGCCCGCAGGCGGCCGTCACGTAGCCGGGCGGTCCCGAGAGCTGGAACGTGACCAGATGCGACGCAATCGGAAAGAGGCGATTCGGCTCGGGATCGGCGGGGACGAAGACCGCCACTTCGGCCGGCGCCACCTGCGGGTTGCGGCGCAGGTAGCGGTCAACAACCGGGTAGTGCCGGATCAGCGTGCCGTTGTCGCAACCGAACCAGTTGTCCCAGTCGTCGCGGACGCGGCTCTGCTGCGTCTGGCCCGTGACCGGTTCGAGCGCGCCGGTGTCGGGACGGAAGCGAAAGTCGCGGCTCGTGAGATCGGCCTGCGCGCCGGCGAAGCTCTCGATCTGGCCTCCGAAGAGTCCGGTCGAGGCGTACATCCAGTTGTCGAGCCCCGGCTGCAGGCTGTTGACGCGCGCCTGGAAGTTGTGGGTGGCGAACCCGCCGAGGATTTTCTGGACATCGTCGGCGCGCCCGTCGCCATCGGTATCGCGCGCGAAGAGAACGTCCGGCGCGGCGCATACCAGCAGGCCGTCGCGCCAGACGGTCACGCCGGTGGGAAAGGGCAGATCGTCGAGGAAGATCGTGCCGCGATCGTAGCGCCCGTCGCGGTCGGTGTCGTCGAGGACGCGAATCCGGCCCCCCGGTTTGCCATTGCCGTCCAGGCCGGTCGGGTAATCGTGCATCTCGGCCACCCATAGCCGACCATCGGGACCGAAATCGATAGCCACGGGATCGACCACCAGCGGCTCGGCCGCGACCAGCTCGACCGCAAGTCCCGGCTTGGTGCGGAGCGTGGCCAGCGCGCGCTCGGGCGAGAGAGGTAACGTGCCGCCGGTGCGCCGGGCAGCGTGCGGGGCTGCGAATTGCGGGGCGAGCTGCCGGTGTACGGCGGCGACGATCTTTTCTTCGAGACCCGGTGCCAGGCGGGCTGGCATGTCGAAGTACAGGAGCGCGTCCCCTCCTTCATAGCCCCCCTCGCTCAAGACGCGCTCCGAAGGGATGTAGAACGGAAAATCATTCGAGTAGCCATGCACCCAGAGTCGATCGGCATCGAGCTCGCGCTTGAGCCGGAGCGCGTAATCGACCACGACCTCCCCCGCCAGGAAGACCAGCGCCAGCTCGTCGCCAAAGGTCCAGGACTGCACGGGGTAGCTGATGGCCGTCCGCAGCGCTTCGCCGCGATCGAGCCGGGCGAGCTGCATCCGGGCATGATGGGCGACGTGCGCTTCCGGAGCGCGCGCGCGCTCTTCCCAATGGCTCCGTGGCGGCAGCTCGACCAGCGGCAGCTCGACGCGCTCGCACTGCGCCGCGATGACGCCGTTCACTGAGCGCAGGGGAAGCGCCAGGAGCCGGGCGATCTCGTCGCTGATGGATTTGCCTTGCAAGGCCGCCGCCGAGAGATCTCCCTGCGTGACCCCCGTGTTCGGATTGCTGTCGGCCCCGCAGCCGATCGAGACGAGCGCCACGGCGCCGGGCAGCGCGGCCTCGACGGCCGCCGCCGCGTAGCCCGCCCAGTCGCCGCTGATCTGATTGTGTCCGAGCGTGACACAGTGGCAGGCGTAGGTCGTGTAGATCGCGCGCACGCGATCGTCGAGATCCTTGACCACCAGTACGGGCAGGTCGTGATCGACCGGCCCTCCCTGTCGGCGGCGATTGACGGCGAACGCCACGCGACCGACGTTCCAGGCCACGCGGGCCGGCGCGCGCGCTTTCCAGGCCTCGAGCGCCGCCTGTTCGAGCCAGCCCTGCATCTGCGCGGTGTAGCGGTCGATGTGCGCCTGCTCGGCCGGGGGAATCACCTCGCCATAGATCGTCTCCGCGGCGCCGCGGAGCATCGGCGCCGTGTGCGTGTGCGTGAAGGTGACGACGAAACGCGCGGGATCGAGCGCGAGTTGTTGTTGTAGCTTTTTGGCGACCGCTTGCGTGATCGCGTCGGGCACGCCCAGGTTGTCGACCGTGACGAGGATCCCGCCAGTGGCAGCGTCGGCCCCGAAGGCCAGCGCTTTGACGTAGATCCGCTGTGCGACCCCTTCCGACTCGCGGTGGCGATAGCCAAAGCCGTTGAGTCGCACCGGGTAGTCGGGCGTGACGTCGACTTTCGCCACGCCGACGAGCATGGTGGGCGCGTCGGCCTCGGCGCGTGCCAGGGGTGCCCACGGGCCGGGCAGCATGAGCGCGAGGGCTGCTCCGAGCGCTCGGAATCGGGAAGAACTCGCGCGCCCCCGCGCCCAGGGGCGAAGTGCCGAGCGGTGCGTTATGATGTGGAACAACGCGAATCGGAACATCACTCCGCTCACGGGAAATCCCCTCATGCTGCGGCAGTCCCTGGTCGTCACGGCCTTTACGCTACTGACCCTGGTTGCAGGGGGCAAGTTTTCTGGTGCGGCCGGCGCCGACGAGTTGAGCAAGGTTCCCGTTTTCTCAGCGGGCGAGTCGGGCTACCCGACGTTTCGCATCCCGGCACTCACCGCGACGCGCTCGGGAGCGTTGTTGGCTTTTTGCGAAGCCCGGACGGGAGGCGACTGGAGCCGGATCGACATCGTCGGCCGGCGCAGCACCGACGGCGGCGCGACCTGGTCGCCGCTGCGAAAGATCGCCGACGTGCCCGGCGCCCACGCCAAGAATCCCGCGGCGCTCCGCCAACGCGGCGTGCAGCCGGACGAGATCACCTACAACAATCCGCTGGTGATCGCTGATCGCACCAACGGCGCCGTGCATCTGCTCTTCTGCCTCGAGTACGCCCGCTGCTTTTATCAGCGTAGCGACGACGACGGGCAGACGTACTCGGCGCCGGTCGAGATTACCGCCACCTTCGATCAGTACCGACCCGAGTACGACTGGAAAGTCTTGGCGACAGGCCCGGGACATGGCGTCTGCCTCGCGAGCGGTCGGCTGCTCGCGCCGGTCTGGCTCTCGACGGCCACCGGGAAGAACGTGCATCATCCCTCGGTGATCACCACCGTTTACAGCGACGACGCGGGCCAGACCTGGCAGCGCGGCGCGATCATCACCGGCGAGCGCGAGCCCTTGATCGATCCGAATGAATCGCAGGCGGTCCAGCTGGCCGATGGCCGGGTGCTGTTCAACATTCGCAGCGAGTCGCCCCCCAATCGTCGCGCGGTCGCCACGAGTCCCACCGGCATCGACGCGTGGAGCGTGCCGACGTTCGACGAGGCGCTGGTTGATCCAATTTGCATGGCAAGCTTGTGCCGGCTGACGACCACGGCCGACAGCGATCGGAATCGCCTGTTGTTCTCGAATCCGGCGAATCTCGAGCGCGCGCAGGGAGCGGTCACGCCGGGGGGGAGCCGCGACCGCAAGAATCTGACCGTCCGGTTGAGCTACGACGAGGGCAAGACGTGGCCCGTCTCGCGCGTCCTGGAAGCGGGCCCAAGCGGCTACAGTGACCTGGCCGTGGCCCCCGACGGCACGATTTATTGCCTCTACGAGCAC
>JAEUIK010000492.1 GCA_016793185.1 Planctomycetaceae bacterium
GTCGAACATCGCCAGGTGCAGGCTCCCGTCGCGATTGAAGCTGATGCTGGCACTGGCGCCGATTCCCATCGAACCGGCCAGGCCGCAGGCCATGTCGCTGAGGAAATCGCCGTACTCGTTCAGCACCAGGATCACCGAGTAGCGCTCGGGATGCATGATGACCTTGGCAAGCAGCGCGTCGAACAGCTCCTCCTGGTGGAGCACGTCGGGGAACTCGCTGGCGACTTCGTTGACGACCGACGCGAACAGCCCGTCGGTCGCGGCCTGAATCGTGCGCTTTGAGGCGCTGGTCACGGTCTTGCCGGATCGCCGCGCGAGCAGGAAAGCGTAGCGGGCGGCCTCCCAGCAAGGTTGGCGCTCGACAATCCGCAGGCTGACGGCCGCCTCGGTGCCGATGGGACGCCCCGGATCGTCGTAGGTGCCGCCGCGCGCAATGCGAATGATATTCAGCGACAACTCCTGGCGGAAGTTGGTCGGGACGCCAGGAATCGTGTAGACGGGGCGATGAATCACCGAGAAATCGCATCGCTTGCGAAGGATCGCGTTGGGGCTTTCCTTGGCCGTAATCGTGGGGTACTTGAGCGAGAAGCGATTGCGCGTCATCGACTCGACCGCTTCGTCGTAAAGCGCCTGGCCGCGCTTTTCGCGATTGGGCAGGCTCAAGTCGACCGGCTCGTAGGTTAACCGGATTGGCAACGCCGCCGAGACGATGCGGACGGCCGCGGCCAGCTCGCTGGCGATGCCGTCACCCAACAGCTCCGTGATTTTGTATTCCAAGGGACGGGCTCCTGATGCGGGGTTCGTCGCTCCCTCGGCCCAAATGTAGCACTCGCCGCACGTCGCCAAAAGGGCCGCGAGGCAGGTGGAACGCACGACGCCACGCCGGCGCGAGCGAGTTTGACGCCCGTCAGGAAGCGCCAATTTGACCGCGCCTCAGGCCGGGTCTACGATGGACGCTATCGCGAGTTTCACCTTCGACACGGCGCTCTGGGGCGTGTTTACCCCGTGGATCGGCACATCGACAGGCTGATGTTCAGCGGCTCCCGCCGGAGCCTCGCCGGCAGATGGTTCGCGGTCGGGTTGCTGGTGGCGACCGCCAGCTCGCCGGCGCTCGCCCAGCGCGAGAAGGAGATTCCCGAGCCGCGCGACGTCGAGCTGACCACCAAGGATGGCGTCCGCCTTGCCGCCACTTACTTCGGCAGCGATCGCGAGCGCGAGGCGGGCGCGCTGATCCTCCTGCATATGTTCAAGGGGAGCCGGGCCGATTATGAAGGCCTCGCCCGTCTGCTGCAGCGCGAGCATCACTTTGCCGTGCTGACGCTCGACCTGCGGGGGCATGGCGAGAGCATCCACCAGTCCTTCGGCGAGGAGCAGCGCACGCTCAGCCCCGAGCGCCTCCGCCATGAAGACTTCGAGGCCATGGTGCAGTACGACGTGGAAGAGGCCAAACGCTTCCTCATCCGCGAGAATAACTCCGGACAGCTCAACATCGAACGCTTGGGCCTGGTTGGCGCTGAAATGGGCGCGACGATCGCCGCCTATTGGACGTTCAACGATTGGGCGGCGCCGCGGCTCACCGTCAAGCAAGGCCAGGATGTGAAGGCCCTGGTGTTGATCTCGCCCGAGACCCGATTCAAAGCCTTCAGTATTGTCGAGCCGTTTACCAGTCCCGAGATGCGCAGCGAGGTGGCCCTCTACCTGATCGCCGGCGCCGGCAGCTCGCGGGCCACGAAGGGTGTCGACCAGATCCAGTCCGCGGTCAAACGCTACCACCCGGAACCCGCCGCGGGCCTGCCCGCCGACAAAGCGCTGGCCGAAAAGACGCTCTTCGTCGATACGGGCTACGCGACCAGTTTGCAGGGGACCAAGATGCTGGGCGAGCAGCTTGGCGTCGAGGAGCGGATCGCCCGCTTCTTTGAGCTGCGCCTGGTGAAGCCGTCGATCCCGTGGGCCGAGCGTCGCTCGGCCGTGCCGTAGGGATTGCGCCGTCCGTGCGGTCAACCGCTAGTGCGCCAGCCACAGTCCGAACGTCACGATCGCCAACCAGAAGCCGGCAGCCAACAGCAGTCCGAAGCGCATGCCGCGGCCGAAGGTACTGGAGACGCGGCGGACCATCACCCAGGCAAACGGGGCGCGCACGCCGGTCATCGGTGTCAGATCAAGCCGCTGCCAGTCGGCGGGAGGATGCGTGCCAGCCATGCTGCAAAGCTCTCGGGTCCCGAGGGGAGACGTTCGGGGCGCGCCCGGGCGCGCCTGCCTCAGGTAAACATGGCATGGAACGCGCCGGCTGGCTAGCGCTCGTGCCGCGTCGGTCGCCGGCGCGACGGCCCCCCGCGCGGCTCGCGCCGATTGTAACGGTGCTGCCGGCGGCGGGCTGCGACGTTCCGCTACGCGGATTGCTCGAGTGAATTGACCTGGTTCAGCTTGTTGTAGAGCGTCTTCAGGCTGATGCCGAGTTCCTCGGCGGCCCGCGGCTTGTTGCCGTTGTGCCGCTCGAGCACCTGTTGAATCACCTGCAGCTCGATCTCGCGCAGCGTCTGCGAGCCGACGAGCTTGAACTGCGAGGGAAGCCGGCGGCGTGCACCGAAGCGGCTCGGCAAGTGCTCGGGCATGATCGGGCCCTCGTCGCAGAGGATGGCCGCGTGCTCGATGACGTTCGCCAGCTCGCGGACGTTGCCGGGCCAGCAATGCTCTTCGAGGATCTTGATGCTATCGGGCGCGAAGGCGATGTCGTCGGGTCGCAGGGCCGGGCGAAAGCGCCGCAGCAGATGCCGGGCCAGCGTCGGCACGTCTTCGATCCGCTGGCGCAGCGGCGGCAGGTGTACCTCGAAGGTATTGATGCGGAACATCAAGTCCTCGCGGAACTCCCCCTCGGCGACCATCTCTTCCAGGTTGCGATGGGTGGCGCAGACGACGCGCACGTCGACCGTGAACGACTCATTCTCGCCCACGCGGCGGATCTCGCCGCTCTCGAGAAAGCGGAGCAGCTTGGCTTGCATCGCCTTGGGCAGCTCGCCGATCTCGTCGAGAAAGAGAGTGCCGCCGTTGGCGACCTCGAACAGGCCCATGCGGTGCTCGTCGGCGCCAGTGAACGCGCCGCGGCGATGTCCGAACAGCTCGCTCTCGATCAGGCTCTCGGGCAGCCCGCCGCAGTTGATCGCCACGAACGGCATGTCGACGCGCGGGCTTTGATCGTGTACCGCCCGGGCGGCAAGCTCCTTGCCCGTGCCGGTTTCCCCCAGAATCAGCGCCGTCGAGTCGGTGGGCGCGACTTTGCTGATCAGCTTGCGGACGCGGTCGATTTGCGGGGAGTTGCCGATGAGCTGTGAGGTTCCCTCGACGCGCTCCAATTGGCGCTTCAGCGCCCGGTACTTGAGGGTCAGCTCGCGCTTGCTGGCGACGCGCTCGAGCACCGTCTCGAGCTCGAGCAGCTTGTAGGGCTTGGTCAGGTAGTCGAACGCCCCGTGCCGGAGCGCGGCGATCGCGGTTTCGACCGACGACTTGCCCGTCAGCACGACTGCCTCGGTGTCGGGCGAGAGCTGCTTCGCCCGCGCAATGACCTCGATTCCCGACATACCCGGCATGTCGAGATCGACGAGCAGGCAGTCGTAGGTATTGCGTTCGAGCGCGGCCGCGGCGGTGAGTCCGTCGGGGCAGATGGTCGCGTCGTGCCCCATGCGCGGCAGCTCGAGACTCATCAGTCCCTGGAGCGATTTCTCGTCGTCGGCAAAGAGCAGTTTGAGCCGTTTAGGCAGCTTGGTACTGATGGCGAGATTCCTTACGCGAAGGGTTTGCGGCCAACGGAAGCGTGACGCAGAAGCGCGAGCCGAGGCCCGGTCCGGCGCTCGAGGCTTCGATATGGCCGCCATGATCGGCAACGATTCGATACGTGATACTGAGGCCGAGCCCCGTTCCCTGGCCATTGCGGCGGCGCGTGAAAAAAGGCTGGAAGATCTGCGCGAGCACGTCGGACGTCATCCCGCAGCCGTTATCGGTGATCACCAGCTCGGCCAATCCCGCGCGCTGCGCGAGTTCAATTTGCACCAGTCCCCCCGGCTCGAGGCTGTCGAGGCCGTTGGTGACGAGATTCAGCACGACCTGTTTGATTTCCTGGGGATTGACCTGGGCCATGACGGCGGGGCCCGGGAGCAGCACGACCTGCTTGCCGTGGTATTTGCCGATGTGGCCCACCATGTCGATCACGCCCTGCACCAGCTCGCGCAGCTCGGCGGGCTGGTGCTGCGTGTCGCAGAGCCGGGAGAAGTCGAGCAGTTTCTCGGTGATCTCCTTGCAGCGAAACGCCTCGGTTTGAATCATTTTCAGGTAGCTGCGGACGACATCCTGGTCGGCGTGGTCGGCCGGCAGCAGACTCCCCAACCGGCTCTCCAGCGATTCGGCGCACATCGCGATCGAGGCCAGCGGATTGTTGATCTCGTGGGCGACGCCGGCCGCGAGGAACCCGACGCTCGCCAGTTGCTCGCTGCGAATGACCTGGTTGGTGCGCTCGCGCACCTGTTCGTCCAGGTCGTCGCGGATCGCCCGAAAGCGGGCTGTCATGTCATTCATCGCTTCGGCCAGCTCCGACATCTCGTCGCGCGTGTCGAGCTGGATGCGGTACGAGAACTGGCCCGCCGCCACGCGGCGCGAGCCCTTCACCAGGATTCGCAGCGGGCGAAACACCCAGTCGTAGAACAGCTTGACGAAGAGGACGAACAGTAGCAGGGCCAGGATGCTGGTGACCCAGGCCAGGACAATTAACGTCCGGTACTGGCCGCGCACATCGTCGCGCAAGGTGCGCAAGTCTTCGTGGAAGAAGCCGGGCAGCACGGCCGCCAACTTTCGCAGTTGCTGCACGTCGGCGTCGAGCTGAGCGAAATCCTCGGCCGCCAACGGAGTCGACACTCCCTCGACGTCGCGCGCCAGCTTGGTCAACACGACATCGATTTGCGCCATCGTGCGGCGCTCGTTCCAGATCCCGTCAGCCCGCGGCGCGTAGAGCTCGTCGGCCTCCAGTTGCGTGCGATAGCTGTGCAGAGATTTCTGCACCTGGGCCAAACCCCGACTGAACTCGGTCAGCGGCTGCTCTCCCTCGGGCGGTCCGGCCGAGCTGGGGCGATTCTTCTCGGGGGCCAGGCGATACAGGCTCGCCTTGAGATCCCCGACGGCCTGCGACAGCTCGGTCGTCAGCGGCAACTCGTTGGCCCGCGAGCTGAGGCGGCGCACGGTCTCGCGATAGGCATAGAAGCCGTAGAAACCGCTGCCCGAAAGCGTGGCAACGATCACCAGCAGCAGCCCGAGACCGGCGAGCAACTTGTTGCGAATAGGCCAACGCGAAAGCAACAGCGACCTCCTTGCCGCTTGCTTGTGCGAATCGTTTGGTGCCTGGCGCGGGGCGGCGCAGCCTCGACTTGGGCACTCCGCCGCGCACTGGGGGGGCGAAGTCTACCATCCGATAGCAAACCGCGACAAGACGGAGATTCGCCGCTGCGCGACGTGCTGGCGCGCGACGCCAATCGACGGCGGCCTAGCGTGTTAGCCGTGCTGGCGCCAGCCCAAACGCCAGTCCGTCAGGGGGGGCCCGAAAGCGTCGCTCGCGGCGAATGTGAGCCCCGACCGCGAAAGCGGCGTCCAGCGAGGTTGACCCCGTTTTGCGGCCGGAACTATAGTCCGCCGAGCGAGTGGCACACGCACCCCGGCAGGGCGGCGTCGCGCGCCGTGCGTGACGGTGGTGGCCGGCTCGATTTTCGGATGCGCCTGCAGCGTTGCCTGGGAGACATGATGAACCTGGTTCGCAATCGTAGTTGGCTCTGGTGGACGTGTTGGACGATCCTGGCGACGGCCATCGCGGCAATCGTCTTCACCGGCAACCACTTCATCTGGCGGTACCATATCAAAAGGTACCAGGTCGTACGTCCGGGCGTCTTCTATCGCGTGGCTCAGCCGTCGGAGTACGGCGTGCACTACCTGGTGAAAAAGCAGGGCGTGAAGACGATCGTCTCGCTCCAGCTTTACCGGCCCACCCTCAAGAAAGGGCTCTACGACCCGGGCGACCCGGACGGCAGCGAGGAGCGCCATTACGTCGAGCAGCTCGGGGCCAAGTATCTGGAATGGCCGCAAGGCAACGAAGCATGCTGGCCCTGGCCCACGCCGTGGATCTATGAACAGTTCTTTGCGCTCGTCGACGAGCCGGCGAACTGGCCGATTGCCGTGCATTGCATGGGGGGCAGGCACCGGACAGGCACGCTCTCGGCGTTGTTTCGCATTGAGTACGATCGCTGGCCGGCGGAGCGCGCCTTGGCCGAGATGTACAGCTTTCAGTTTGGCTTACCCCTCTCGTTGCACGAGCACAATCTGCGCACCTACCTTCCCCGGCCTCATCCAAGCCCGGAGGTCTGGCACGAGCTGGTCGAGTACTGGCAGCCCTTGCTGGAGAAGCGCGCCGGCCAGCTGAGCGATTATGAGCAGCTGGTCCGCGCCATTCGCTTTGCCAAGACCGAGCACAGCGTCCAGGCAGCGCTGGAGAAGTACCTGTCGGAAGACCGTCCCTTTGCGCTCTGCCTGGCGCAGCGCGTGATCAATCAGCTGGAAGAACCGCTGGCCGCGCTGGCTGCCGAGAGGGCCAGCGCCGCGCTGGCCCAGAGCGCGGGAGAGCCGGCCGAGTGG
>JAEUIK010000499.1 GCA_016793185.1 Planctomycetaceae bacterium
TCCTTGTCGGCGGATTGGGTGATTCTGAGCACCGCTGACATACGAGGTCCTTTTTCTTGCGCCAACACCAGTTCAACGACCAAAATGCTCACTTTGAGTCACAGAGGCCGGCTACAGACGAGGATGAGGTGGTCTACTGCCCTAAGCCAGGGGGCCTTCTTCGCGCTTCAGGCGGGCGGTGATCTCGGCGCTGCGGCGCGCGGCGGCTCGCCAGAGTGGCTTCCAGTCGGCGCGGCTGCGGTGGGCGTAGCTCAGGTAGGCGCGCAAGAACCGCAAGTAGTTCCCCCGGCCAATCCACGTGTGGACCTGGGCGCTGACGGCCAGCCGCGCGAGATTCTCGACGACTTTTCGCTCCGGCAATCGCCGGTGCCAGCGAATGCCATCGAGATCGATCAGGTAGGCCTGCACCTCGTCATCGCGGTCGGCGAGCAGGACATTGCAGCCCTTCAGGTCGTGGTGCGAGATGCGCCAGGCGTGCAGCCGGCCCGTCATTTTGCCCAGGCTGCGCGCCGCGCGGCGGCAACGATCGCCCCGTTCGGCGGCACTCGCCGCGCTCAAACGCCAGGCGTAGAGATGAAGATTCAGGGCTCCCTGGATCCAGGTGGTCGCCAGGTAACTGACGCCAATGTTCCGTCGACCGTTGGGAGCGATCGCGAGCAAGGGGCGCGGCGTCGGGATCCCCCGGGCCAGGAGGGCGTGTCCCCGCACGAAGCTCTCGCGCGCCCGGCTGGGACGCCACAGCGCCTGCAAGAACTTCCGCAGGTTCCGCGGCCGATACCGCTTATAGGCGATCTCGATTTCGCCAGCGGCCAGCGGCAGGCGGGTCTGCACCACGACGCTGCCGTGCGTCAGCTTGTGCGGCTGATCGAGTCCCTGGTGGAGCAAGGCCGCGCCGTCGGCGATGGCCGCGCGCAGTGTGGCCGGCGCAACTTCGGTTACCGCGTAGCCCGTCCCCCGGCTGTTCCGTTGGTGGTAGAACTCGCGATTGATGCGCAGCGCGCGGCGATCCCGTCCCCGGGCCGTGAAGCGGGCGTGATCCCAGCCGCGCTCCAGCACCTCGCGGGCGGCGGCGCGCGGATCGGGCAAGCTGAGCTCGGGGCGGTTGGCCCGATAGATGCTCCACAGCCGCGCCAGTTCGGTCCGCGTGAACTGCCAGAGGTTGCCCGAGTAGATCATCGCCAGATTGTTGCGGCTGGCGGCCCAGTCGAGCGCCCGTCCGAAGCGGACCTTCGGGACGTCGATCAGGTACAGCCGGGGCACGCCCTGGGTGTCCTCGGAAACCAGGATATTGCGGGTGTGCAGATCATTGTGCAGCACCCCGCTGCGATGGGCGGCGGCAACCAACTCGGCGAACTCGCGCAGCAACCGGCGGCGCCAGGTCGGACTGCGCCGCGAGCGCCCGACCGACCACTCGTCGAGCAGGCACCCCAGGGGCTCGGCCCCCGGCAGCGCCTCGGTGAGAAAGTACTGCTCGCGAACCCAGGTCGAGCGGCGCGATTCCCCCAGGGCGACCGCCCTCACAGTGGGTACC
>JAEUIK010000509.1 GCA_016793185.1 Planctomycetaceae bacterium
GTCGAACAGGCGCGTCAGCTTCTCCAGACAGCTGCGGCAGCGGAGCGTTTCGAGGCTCACTTCCTTGACCAGCGCCAGCGCATCGGAGCCGCGATCGAGCTCGGCATAGAGCAGCGCCAGTGCCAGGCGATACGTCATCGAACCGGGGTCGAGCCGTTGAGCCTGCGCGACGACCGTCGCGATCATCTTGGTTGGAAAACGCAGCCGGCGCATGTAGTAGGCCATGCCATAGAGCGGCTCGTCCCGGTCGGGCTCGCGCTGGCTGGCCAGCCGGCACATCCGCAGCGCCAGCTCCAATTCGCCGACGCGCCCCAGCCCAGCGGCGAGCTCGGCCAGGTGTTCGGTCGGCAGTTCAGGGCACGCGGCCAGGTGGGTCAGGATCACCCGGGCCGGTTCCCGGAGTCCTTCGGCCAGGTAGCAGTTCGCCAGTGCGCACTGACCGGCGATCGAAAGCGGAACCAGCGAGTTGGCGGTCTCCAAGGCCTGCCGGGCGCCGCATCGATCCCCCACGCGTTGACGCGCCAGGCCCAGCAGCTCCCAGAGCTTGCCATCCCACGGAGCATCGGCCACGGCCCCTTCCGCCACTCGATGGGCTGCCTTGGGATCGTCGATCTCCCAGTAGCTGCGGACGCGGGCGAACGTCTCCGCGGCAATATTGGTCGACATAAACCCAATCTCCGTAGCGTTTTGAATGCAGATCCGGGGTGCCCTTGAGGGGGATTCCCCGAGTCGAAAACTGCTGGCTTTTATTGATACTGAGTCTCAGTAAAAACAAGATTTTATCCGATACCACTTCCCTGTCAAGCATTTCCGCGCGTGTTTGCCCCCGGACTGCTGGGCCACGATGATAGGGCGGTCGTCCGGCCCCCGAGCCGGCTGTGCCACGCGCCCCCGGGACCGAAACTCATGCGCTCTTCCGCGCCGCTCCTCGCCAGCCTGACCCTCCTCCTGCTCGGCTCCCCCCAGGCGCTCTTGGGCTGCGAACAGCCTGCGGCACGCCCCAACATCGTCTGGATCATCGTCGACGACATGTCGGCCAACTTCGCCTGCTACGGCGAGCCGCTGATCGAAACGCCGCATGTCGATCGGCTCGCCCGCGAAGGGACGCGGTTCGCCCACGCGTTCGTCACCGCGCCGGTCTGCTCTCCCTGCCGCTCGGCGTTGATCACGGGCTGCTACCAGACGACGATCGGCGCGCACCACCATCGCAGCGGCCGCGGCGCCGAGAAGATTCATCTGCCGGCCGGCGTCGAGCCCATTCCTGCCATCTTTAAGCGTCTGGGCTATTACACCTGCATCGGCGGCCCTGTCGGCGACAGCAAAAAGGGGCTCGGTAAAACCGACTACAACTTCGAATGGGACCCGGCGATCTACGACGGCCACGATTGGGCAGGGCGCGCGCCGGGACAGCCCTTCTTCATGCAAGTGCAGCTCCACGGCGGCAAGTACCGGGGCAACGACAACAACCCCAAGTGGACCGAGCAGGTCGTCGCCGAGCTCGGCAGCGCCACGCGCCCCGAGGATGTCGAGCTCCCCCCTTACTACCCGCGCGATCCCGTGCTGCTCAACGATTGGGCGCAGTACCTCGACACGGTCCGCTATACCGACAAGCAAGTGGGAGACGTGCTCGCCCGGCTCGAGCGCGAAGGCATCTTGGATTCGACCGTCGTGATCTTCATGACCGACCATGGCATCAGCCACGCCCGAGGGAAACAGTTTCTCTACGACGAAGGTCTCCATGTGCCGCTGGTGATGCGCGGACCGGGCATCGAGCGCGGCAAGGAGCGCGAGGATCTCGTCGAGCACATCGACCTGGCGGCCACTTCGCTGGGCCTGGCCGGCGCGCCGGTGCCCCCGTGGATGCAGGAGCGGAACCTGCTCGCCGCCGACTACCAGCCGCGCGAGGCGGTGTTTGCGGCCCGCGACCGTTGCGACGAGACGGTCGAACACCTCCGCAGCGTCCGCACTTCACAGTTCAAGTACATCCGCAACTATCTGCACCTGCGCCCGCACCTGCAGCCGAACCAGTACAAGGACAGCAAGCAGATCGTCCGCCGGCTCCGCGAGCTGCACGCCGCGGGAGAGCTCAGCGAGCTGCCAGAGCGGCTCTTGTTCGCCCCCACGCGCGCCCCCGAAGAGCTCTACGATCTGGCGGCCGATCCGCACGAACTCAAGAACCTGGCGGGCGATCCGGCCTACCACGCGACGCTTGCGGAGATGCGCGCGCGACTCGCCAAATGGGAAATGACGACCAACGATCAGGGGCGCGAGCCCGAGCCGGCCGCAATGTACGACAGCGACATGGAGGTGTACCTGGGGGGCCGTGCCCGGCGGAACCGCGATTCGGAGCTGGTCCGCAACATCGAGCTGATGAAGCAGTGGGCCCGGCAGGGCAAGTGAGGGGAAGAAGAGGATCAACCCCAAAGACACCAAGGGCACGAAGGAACACTGAGGGTACAAAGCTGTTCTTCTGTAGCTGGCCTCTCCGAGGCCGGCAGGACTGGAGAGAAGAGGATTAACCACGAAGTCACGAAGCGGGGGAGCGGGAGTGAAAATGATTGCCTTCTCTTCACCTCACCTGTCTTCCTTGGTGCCCTTTGTGCCTTCGTGGTTAGTTTTCCCCCATCTCCGCGCAGTATACAGAAGAAGAGGATTAGCCACAAAGGACGAAGGCATTGCGGTCTGAGACTTGCGACTTCGCGACTTTGCGCGCGGCTTGCCGACTTCCGGCCGGAACTGACCGAAGGGAACAGGGTTCAATCAGTCATCACGCAATTCAAAGGCAACCTGAGTCATCTACGTCTGGGAGAGAAAATGCTCGCCTCGATTCGTACGCTCCGGCTCGTCGCCGCGGTTGCAATCACAGCGATCCTGTCGGCGCCGGCGCCGCTGGCCCGGGCCGCGGCGGGTGACCAGCCCAACATCGTGATCCTGTTGGCCGACGACATGGGATTCGCCGACGTCGGTTTCCAAGGTTGCCCGGACATCCCGACGCCGCACGTCGACCGGCTGGCCGCTGGCGGCGTGCGCTGCACGAATGGTTACATCTCGGGCCCCTACTGCAGCCCCACGCGCGCCGGCCTGCTGACAGGTCGCTATCAGCAGCGTTTCGGCCACGAGTTCAACCCGGGGGGAGGCGAAGGAGGCAAGGCCAGCGGCGCCGCCGGGCTGCCGGTCTCCGAGACCACCCTCGCCGACCGGTTGAAGGCCGCCGGATACGCCACCGGGCTGGTGGGCAAATGGCATCTCGGCGGGGCGCCGCAGTTCCATCCGCAGCGGCGCGGCTTCAACGAGTTTTTCGGGTTCCTCGGCGGCGCGCACTCCTATTTCCCCGGCGACGGAGCGCCGATCCTGCGCAGCCAGGAGGTGGTCCGCGAACCGGAGTACCTGACCGACGCCTTCGCGCGCGAGGCGGTCTCGTTCATCGATCGCCACCAGGAAAAACCCTTCTTCCTCTATCTCGCCTTCAACGCGGTCCACACCCCGATGCACGCCACCGACAAGCGGCTCGAGCGGTTCGCCTCGATCTCCGATCCCATGCGCCGCACCTACGCCGCGATGCTCGTGGCCATGGATGAGGCGATCGGGCAAGTCCTCGACAAACTCAAGAACGCCGGCCTCGAGGAGAACACGCTCGTCTTCTTCTTCAGCGACAACGGAGGACCGGTGATGCAGGGAACGACGATCAACGGCTCGATCAACAAGCCGCTGCGGGGCTCGAAGCGGACGACGCTCGAAGGGGGGATCCGCACGCCGTTCGTCGTCCGCTGGCCCGCCAGGCTTGCTGCCGGCAAGACGTACGACCAGCCCGTGATCCAGCTCGACGTGCAGCCGACGGCGCTGGCGGCCGCCGGCGTTGCGATCGACCCGAGCTGGAAGCTTGACGGAGTGAACCTGTTGCCGCACCTGCTGGGCGAGAACACGACGCCGCCGCACGACGCCCTCTACTGGCGTCTCGGTCGGCAGATGGCGATTCGCCAGGGGGACTGGAAACTGGTGCGCTACGACGCGGCCGCCGACGACATGCCGCGGCAACCCGTCGTCGGACCGCGACTCTACAACCTAAAAGACGACATCGGCGAGCAGCACGACCTGGCTGCCAGGCTGCCCGACAAGGCGAAGGAACTGGAAGCGGCCTGGGATGCCTGGTCGGCCGAGATGGTGCAACCCCTCTGGGGCGACGGCCGCGCCGAGGGGGCCCGGCGCCGCGCCAATCCGCGAGCCAATCCCTGAGCGCCGCGCGAAGGTGAACGCGCCGCCTCAGGCCGCCGGCTTGGGAATCCGCCGCGGCTGCGGAGGGCGCCCCGATGCTCCGGGGGGATCGTCGTCGGGCACCTTCAGTTCGCTCCGCAAGCGCCGGAGTTCCGCCTCGAGCTCGCGTTGCACTTCGGCATAGGCGGGGTCGCCGTACACGCTCTTGAGCTCGCGCGAATCGCTCTCCAGGTCGAAGAGCTCCCAATAGTCCACGTCGGGCCCATAGAAGTGGACGAGCTTGTGCCGATTCGTCACCACTCCGTAGTGCGGGCGGACGTGGTGCGGCACCGGAAACTCGTAGTAGTGGTAGTAGAACGACTTTCGCCAGTCGGCGGGCGTTTGACCTTGCAACACCGGCACCAGGCTCCGCCCCTGCATCCCGCCCGGCGCCTCGAGGCCGGCGGCCGCCAGAAAGGTCTGGGCGAAGTCGACGTTCGAGACCAGGTCGGCGTTCACGCTGCCGGGCCGAACCACCCCCGGCCAGCGGACCACCAGCGGCGTCCGCAACGATTCCTCGAAGATCCACCGCTTGTCGAACCAGCCATGCTCGCCGAGATAGAAGCCCTGGTCGGCGCAATACACGACGAGCGTATTCTCGGCCAACCCTTCCTGGTCGAGGTACTCGAGCAGCCGGCCCACGCTCTCATCGACGGCCTTGATCGTCCCCAGGTAATCGTGCATGTACCGCTGGTACTTCCAGCGGATGAGATCCTGGCCCGTGAGCTGCGCTTCGCGAAATTTGCGGTTGCGCGGCTCGTAGTAGGCATCCCACGCCTGGCGCTGCTCGGCGCTGAGCTGCGGCGGCGGGACGAGCTTGAGATCCTTCTCGGTCATCGTTTCGGCGATGGTCATCTTCTGATCGCGCTCGGCCAGCCCCCGGCCAGCGTAGTCGTCAAAGAGGGTCGGCGGCTCCGGGTAGACGCGATCCTGGTCGTGCCCCAGGTGCCGCAACGCCGGCTCCCACTCGCGATGCGGGGCCTTGTGCTGGCACATCAGCAGAAAGGGCTTCGACTTGTCGCGCCCCTTGAGCCAGTCGAGGCTCAAGTCGGTGATGATGTCGGTCGTGTATCCCTGATGCTGCACCTGACGACCGTTGTCGATCATCGGCGGGTTGTAGTAGACCCCCTGCCCCGGCAGGATGTGCCAGTAATCGAAGCCCGTCGGTTCCGACACGAGATGCCATTTGCCGACCACGGCCGTTTGATAACCGGCGCCTTGCAGCAGTTTGGGAAACGTCGTCTGGGCGCCGTCGAAGCGGCTGTTCGAGTTGTTGTAGAACCCGTTGAGGTGCGAGTACTTGCCGGTCAGGACCGTGGCCCGGCTCGGGCCGCAGATCGAGTTCGGCACCACGCAGCGCTCGAACCGCATCCCTTCGCGGGCGATCCGATCGATGTTCGGCGTTGCCAGCAGTTGGCGCGGATCGTTATAGGCGCTGATTGCCTGGTAGGCGTGGTCGTCGGAGAAGATGAAGACGATGTTGGGGCGGACGGGCTCGGCGGCCAGGGCTCCGGCACCGCATGCGGTTCCGGCCAGGGCCAGCAGCCCCCATCCGACGCGTCGTCGTGCAGGGCGATCAAATGGCATCGAGAGCTCCCCGTTGCAGTGCGTTCGACTGGTAGCGCCGCTCCCCTTCCGGTACCCTGAAACGGCAGCGCGGCCGGGAGCGTGCGGCGTGCCCTACTATAGCAACTGCGGCGCCGGCTGTCGCGCTGCGGGGAGTACCCTCCAGGAAGTCTGCCCGGTGCGTTTCCGTTTTCTGGAGTCGGCCCCCGTGCGGTCGATCGTCGCACTCCAGCGCAGCACGAGGTTACGGACCCCCGGCGACCGACGGCGGACTTGCGAGTCCTCGCGGGAGCAACGATCTGCCCCTCTTTTTCCAGGAGTCGCCCGCGTATGTCGTCGTCCGAGCACGCTCCCTTCTCCAAAGAATCGCTGCTGGAGTTCGCTCGGCAGTTGCCCTTCTTCAACCTGATCGGACTCGAAATCGTCGACCTCGGGCCGGGCTGGTCGACCACGCGGATCACCTACCGCACCGACCTCTGCCAGCCGGCCGGGATCATGCACGGCGGGATGATCGCTTCGTTGATCGACACCGGCATCGCCCACGCGATTCTCGCGACCGAGATGTTCGTCGCCCTGGCCAAGGAAGGGGGCCACATGGTCTCGGTCGATCTGCGGGTCAAGTATCTGAGGCCGGTGGGCGAAGGGGTCATCACCTGCGAGGCCAAGATCCCGCGACTCGGCAAGCACATCATCCACGGCGAAGCGATCGTCACCAACTCCGAAGGCAAGGAAGTCGCCCGCGGCGATTCGATCTACATGACGGTCCAGCGCTCGCAATTGAGCAAGAAGGAATAGATCGCGCAGGGAGGGGTTTTAACCACTACGACACGACCTCACGGCGCGAGAAAGAGGGAAGTTGGATCATCGACTCCGGCACGAGGGCTCAAAGTAACGCAATCTTGCGAAACGGCATTCTTTGTGGGTTGGTGTCTAGATGGTTCAAGTCCTGCGCATTCCCCGTGGTGTCGTCGTGTCGTGGTGGTTACGCATTCTTTCTCATTTTGAAGTTCAGGCATGACGCCAGCCGCGGCCACAACCTACGCGACCTGGAGCGAGAACGTCAAAGTTCTTTGCCGGTCGCTGGCTGCGCTCGAGCCGCTGGCGGCGCGCTTCGGCGTGCCCGCACCGGCCGGCAACGAATGGCACGAGTTGCTGGTCCACAAGCTGCTGCCGCAGGTCGACTCCGAGCCCTGGCTGGTGGTCGCGGTGGTGGGAGGGACCAATATCGGCAAGTCGGTGGTCTTTAACCACCTCGCCGGCGAGGATGCCAGCGGCGTCAGCCCCCTGGCGGCGGGCACCAAGCATCCGGTCTGCCTGGTGCCGCGGGGATTTGCCGATCGGCGGGAGCTGGCCCGGCTCTTCGAAGGCTTTGAGCTGGTCGCGTGGCGCTCCAGCGAGGACCCGCTCGGCGATGCCGCGGAGAACCGGTTGTTTTGGCGCGAGGGGCCGAACGTTCCGCCGCGGTTGTTGATTCTCGACACGCCCGACATCGATTCCGACGTGCCGGTCAACTGGCAGCGCGCCGACGCCGTGCGGCACGTGGCCGACGTGCTGGTCGCCGTGCTGACGCAACAAAAGTACAACGACGCGGCGGTGAAGCAGTTTTTCCGCAAGGCGGTCGAGGCCGACAAGCCGGTGATCGTCGTCTTCAATCAGTGCGACTTGAGCGACGATCGCGCGGTCTG
>JAEUIK010000525.1 GCA_016793185.1 Planctomycetaceae bacterium
CTCCCGCGGACGGCGATCTGCTGCGCATCGGAATCGGCTTCGACATACGGGGCATCCGACGTCTTGCTGTCACGCGGATCGCCGAAGAGCCGGCGAATAGCCAGCGAGGCATTGAAGGCGTCGACGACGCGCAGCGGAATCACGTCGAACTCGTCGGCCTGGCCGCGCATCTGCTCAATCGTCGCCCGGACCGTGGCGTGCGCGTCGGCCGGCCCGACCACGGTAACCGAGCTCTGCTTGGCGTCGGCGACGACGCGCACGTCGCGGCGCTCGGCGAAGAGCGTCGTGAGCAGCGTGGTGACGGAAGTCGCGTCGGCGCCTTCGAGTGGATAGGTTTCGACCTGCCGGAAATCCTCGTCTTCGCCTGCGATATCGAGGCCGTCGAGGACTTTGCGAATCGTCTCGTGCTGCGCCGCCGGCGCCCAGGCGACGAGCTTTCCCCCCTTGGCGTCGAGCGAAACGCGAACCTCGGGGCGCTGCGCGAACAGGTCGCGCACGATCGTCAGCGCGCTGGCCGGATCGTGCTGCTCGAGCGGATAGACGTGCAACTCGAAGTCATCCATGGCCCCCTGCTCGCCGTCGAGATCGGCCACGGTCGTCTCGATCAGCTTGTGCTCGCCGGGGAGCGCGGTCGCGGCCAGGCTCCCGGTGCGCGTGTCGACGGCCAGTTGCGCCGCCGGCACGAGCGCCCGCAACACGGCCAGGGCCGCGTTGGCGTCAGCCTTGCGGAAGCGATAAACCTTGGCGGTTCGCTGGGCATCGGTGGGGGGCGCCGCCGCCAGCCGCTCGAGCGCTGCCCGGAGCTGCTCATGCTGATCCGCCCGCGCCCAGGCAATCACGTTCCCCCCCTTGGCGTTGGCCACCAGGCGTGCATCGGGGGCCGCCGCCTGGAGGACCAGCAACAGGGTCGAGGGGTCGGTTTCGGGCGCCGAGTAGATCTCGGCCACCATCGCGTCGTCGGCGGCCGAGCTGGCCAGGCCTTCGACGGTCGCCTTGATCTTCGCGTGCTCCTCGGCGGTTCCCCAGGCGATGAGGTTGCCGTTCTTGGTATCGCCCACGACTTGCGCCTGGGGCACGACGCCCCGGAGCATCGCAATCAGGTTCGAAATCTCGTTCTTCTCGGCGCGGTAGACGGCCAGCGTCGGTTCGCGCCCGGGCGGATAGCGCTTGAGCATCGACTCAATCGCCGGCTTGATCAACTCGTGCTCGGCCGGCGTTCCCCACACGGCCAGGCTCGAGTTCTGCCGGTCCCCCGAGAAGCGCGCGCTGGGGGCCACGCTCTGGAGCATCGAAGCCAGCGCCACCGGATCCGCGTCGGGAATCGGATAGACAACGATCCGCGCACGCTGCTCTTCGGGCACCTCGCGCACGACCTGCTCGATGATCGACTTGACCTGCTCCTGCTGCGCCGGGCTGGCCCAGACGCTCAACTGCCCGCTCTCCGGATCGGGGACGCTCCGCAGGCCGACCAGGTCGGCCGAGAGCGCCGCGAGCACCAATTGCACTTTCTTGCTCTGCGCGAGATTCAGCGGATAAATCTCGAGCACTGGCTGCTGCTCGGCCGCGTTAGCTTCGACCGCGGCCAGCGTGGCGGCGACTTGCTCGTGATCCTGGGCATTGGCCAACACGACCAGCCGCTTCCCCACCGAGTCGAGCGTGACTTGCGCCGACGGCGTCCGTTTGGCCAGGAGCGTGGTCAGCGTCGCGGCGTTGGCGAGCTGGATCGGATACAGCTTGAGCTCCGCATCATCGGGCGAGGCGTGTGCAAGCCGCGCCAGAATCGCTTTCACCCGCTCGTGCTCGTGCGGCAGGGCCACGGCCACGAGCTGTTGGCGCGGGGCATCCAACGTGATCTGCACGGTCGGCAGCAACCGGGCCAGAATGGTCGACAGCGTCGCCGGCTCCTCGCCGGTCAGAGGGTAGATCTCGATGGTCCGCAGCTCGGCGGCGACAGGCTGTTTCTCGAGGCGCGCCAGCGCCTCTTGGATCGCCTGATGTTCGGCGTCGTCGACCACGCCCACCAGGCTGCGCGCCGGCGTATCGGCCACGACCTGGGCTTGCGGCAAGAGCTTGAGCACGACCGCGAGCGCGTTGGCCGGCTCGACCTGCTGGAGCGGATAGACCTCGACGCGCCGCTCGGTCGCACTCCCTTGCCGCCCCAGTTGCGCCAGCGTGCGCTCCACGGCCGCCTGCTGCTCGGAATTGCCGAACACCAGCAAGTTGCCGGTGCGCGAATCGACCGTGAAGGTCGCCCCTGGCGCGAGCGGCGACAGGATCTGCGCCAGCTCCGCCTTGAACGCCTGCTTGACCGGATAGCTTTCCAGCCGGGGGCGATCGTCGGGCGAGACGTTCGCGCGCAACTGTGCGAGAACGCCTTCGATGCCGGCCTGCTGCTCGGGTAGCGCGGTCACCAGCAGCACGCCCCCCTTGGCGTCGACTACCGGTTTGGCGTCGGGAAACATCGCCTTCAAGACCTCGAGCGTCGTCGTCTGCTCGAGCCCGGCGAGGGGGTAGGTGGCGAGCACCGGCTTGCCAGGTTCCGGCCGGTCGGGAGGCGCGGGCTTCTCGGGCACCGGGATCGACTCGATCACGGCCGAAATCGAACGCATCTTGCCTGCCATGTCGGTTACGAGCAGTTGCTTGGTCCGCGGCAGCACGGCTGTCTTGCCGTGCGGTCCCAGCAGCGGCTTGATCTCGGTTTCGACCTCCGTGGCGTCGCGGCCGGCGAGCGGAAAGACGACGCTCACCAGCTCGAAGCGGCCACGCTCGTCGAGCTCGTCGGCGGAAACGCGCGGAATCAAGTCGGCCGGCAGCTCTTCGCCCACGTTCAGCACCATCAGCATCCGGTCCCGGCGAATGAGCGTATACCCCTTGGTGAGCAGCACGCCATTGATCAGGTCGATCGCTTCGGGGACGGTGTACTCGCGGTTGTCGGTGTAGTTGAAGGTTCCCGGCGGCGGCGCATCGAGCACCAGCGACAAATCCGACTGCTCGGCAAACCACTCCAGCACGTCGGCCCAGGGCTGAAAGCGAAAGCTGAACTTGAGCCGGCGGACTTCGTCGCGCGCCAGTCGCTGCCAGCGGAGGCGCTGATCATCGTCGAGCACGGCCAGGAGCTGCTCGTCAGAACGGGCTTCGACCGCGGGGCGGCCCGCTTCGTCGCTGGCGGTCAGCGCCGCGTCGCGTTCGGCCACCAGGCGCGCGATCTCGGCCTGCTGCTCCTTCGAAAGCTCCAGTTTGCGCGCGACCAGTGGATCGGCCAGGCGTGTGGGGGAGGCCAGCCGCAACGATGGCGGCGCGGCGGGCAACGCGGCCGACGGCGCCTCGCGCGGCGGCGCTGCCGGGGCCACAGCAGGAGAATCGGGCAGAGCGGGCTCCTCACTCGCCGGCGCAGCAGGCTCGGGCGCCGGCTGGGTAGCCGGTGGCACAGTCCCGGCCGGCGGCGTCTCCGGGGCTGAACTTTCTGCGGCCGGTGCCTGCGCGAAGCACGCTCCGGACCCGCTCGCGCACCACAGCTGCGCAAGCGCTAACCCCACGAATATCCCCACGAACGACGCGCCACGAGATGCCATGGCGGTTACTCCTCGGCTAATCAACCATCGAACAGGCGGGACCGGTCGCGCCCCGAAAGGCACACTCCGGCAGCAGTTGGGCGGGAAAGGCCTGGACCTTGGGGAGCGTGAACCCTCACTCGGGGCCACGCACCCGTGCAATCATGGTACTTGGGGACCCCGACCGCTGCCAGAAAAAGCCGGCAATTGGCCCCGCAATCGCGGTTTTAATCGGATTCTCCCCGCGGCTCGGAGAGCGTCGCGCGAAACCGGACCCCGCTCGGGCCCCGGCCGATGAGCTCCTACTGCGACGCGCCCAGCACGCCGCGGACCAGATCGGTCGGCACATCCCCCACCAGCTCGACCTCTCCCAATCGCGTAGGCAGCACGAAACGCAGCTTGCCGTGCTCGGTCTTCTTGTCGTGGGCCATGGCATTCAGGAGCCTCTCGGCATCGAGCCGCGGCAGCTCGACCGGTAGCCCGAGTTGCGACAGCAACGTCTGCTGCCGGGCGGTCACCTCGGGCCCGATCCGACCCAACCGCTCGGCCAGCCGCGAGGCGCAAAGCATCCCGATCGAGACCGCTTCGCCATGCAGGAACTCGCCGTAGCCGGTGACCGCTTCGATGGCATGACAGAAGGTGTGCCCGTAGTTCAAGACCGCCCGCAACCCGGTCTCCTCGCGCTCGTCGCGGCTCACCACCTGCGCTTTGAGCTCGCAGCTCCGGGCGATGACCTGCCTGAGGACATTGGGCTCGCGGGTGTTGAGCGCCGCGACGTTCTTTTCGAGAGCGGCGAAGAAATCGGCGTCGAGAATCACACCGTACTTGACGACTTCGGCCAGCCCGGCGCGGTACTCGCGCTCAGGCAGCGTCTCGAGCACGGCCGTATCGATCAGCACACCGAGCGGCTGCCAGAAAGCGCCGACCATGTTCTTGGCCGCGGGGAGATTCACTCCGACTTTGCCGCCGACCGAGCTATCGACCTGAGCCAGCAGCGTCGTGGGAACTTGCAGGAAGCCCAGCCCGCGGGTGAAGGTGGCCGCCACGAAGCCCGCCAGATCGCCGATGACTCCGCCGCCGACGGCGACCACGAGGGTGCGCCGATCGGCGCCGATCTCCAGGAGTTTTTGCCAGAGGGCGTCAGCCGTCTCGACCGACTTGGTCGCTTCACCCGGCTCGACCACCAAGACATCGACGGCGATCTCCGCCGCGGCCAGGCTTTCGGCCACGGTGCGGGCATGCGTCGGCTCGACGTGCGAGTCGGTGATGAGCGCCGCATGCGTGACGCGGCGCAGTCCGGTGGCGAGCGACCCCGCCTCAGACAGATTGCCGGTGCCGATCGCGATGTCGTAACTGCGCTCGGCCAGCGCGACGTGCACGGTTTGCCGCCCGGCCGCGGAGCTCACTGGACCCGTTCCAGATCCCCGGGCGTGACCGTGATCCGGCGGCTGAAGCCCGAGTGCTGGCGAACGTATTCGAGCTCGGCCGCTTTGTCGGGCTCGGCGTGCAGCCGCTGGGCGAGGCGCTCGCGCTCGGCGGGCTCCAACGTGTCGTATTCGGCCGGCCAGATGGTCTCGTTTTCCATCACCAGCGCTTCACGGTAGGGATCGAATTCGTTGGCCATAAGCAGCGGAGCGACCGGAGGAAAGGAGGGCGTTTATCGACTTCGCAGCTACAGTATACTAGGGCCCTGTACTGTGTGAAGGAGCCGCGGCGGCCGCTCAACGCGGGGAGTTTCCGGTTTGGCCGACGATCTCAAGACGCCGAGTCCGTTGCCCCTGGCGGGCTTGCGCGTCCTCGACCTGTCGCGGATCCTGGCCGGGCCCGTCTGCTGCCAGGTGCTGGCCGACCTGGGGGCCGACGTCGTCAAGGTCGAACGCCCCGGGACCGGCGACGACACCCGGGCCTGGGGGCCCCCCTTTCTTCCGGACGGCGGCCCCAGCGCCTACTATCTTTCGGCCAACCGCGGCAAGCGCTCGCTGGCGATCGATCTCGAACACCCGCAGGCGGCCCCGCTGCTGGCCGAGTTGATTCGCACGGCGGACGCCCTGGTCGAGAATTTCTTGCCGCGCGTCCGGGATAAGCTCGGCCTCGCCCCCGAGCGGCTCGCTGCGTTGAATCCCCGGCTGGTGAGCTGCGCGATCTCGGGCTACGGCCGGACCGGCCCCCTGGCCGACGTGCCGGGCTACGACCTCGTCGTGCAGGCGACCTCGGGATTGATGTCGATCACCGGCGAGCCCGACGGCCCGCCGCTCAAGGTCGGCGTCGCGATCACCGACATCATCACGGGGCTCTACGCCGCGACGAGCATTCTGGCGGGGCTAGTGGCGCGCGAGCGCGGAGCCGCCGGCAAGGCCTTCGACCTGGCGCTGGCGGATTGCACGCTGGCGAGCCTGGTGAATGTCGTGCAAGGAGCGCTAGTCACGGGCGAGCGGCCGCGTCGCTACGGCAACGCCCACCCGCACATCGTTCCCTACGAAGTCTTCGCCACGGCGGACGGGCATCTCGTGCTGGCCGTCGGCAACGATCGGCAGTTTCAGCGCTTTTGCGCGGCGGCCGGAGAGAGCGCCCTGGCGGCCGATCCTCAATACGCCACCAATGCGGCGCGCGTCGCCCAGCGCGAAAAGCTGGTCGCGCGCTTGCGAACCATTATCGCGGCGCGGACGACCGCCAATTGGCTCGGCGCACTCGCAGCGGCCGAAGTGCCGCACGCGCCGGTGCTGGCCGTCGACGAAGCGCTTGCCGCGCCGCAAACCGCGGCTCGGGAGATGCTCGTCGAAGTGACTGATAGCGCCGGCCGGAATTTCCGGCTCGTCGGCAGCCCCATCCACTGGCAGGGGGAACCGCCGCGAACCGCCGCGCCGCCGCCGGAGCTCGGCGCCGATACCGACCAGGTGCTACGCGACTGGTTGGGTTACAGCCAGGCGCAACGCGACGAGCTCCGCGCCGCCGGCGCCTTGGGTTAGGAAGGACGACACACCGCCGTGACCGATCCGAGCGACGAGATCCAGGATGGGCGAGATTCCACCGCCTCGGGCAAGTACGCGATCATCGTGATCGGTACGCTCGCCATCGGCGGGGCGCTGTTCAACTGGTGGTACCAGCGCGAGCTGCATCGGCGGGCGCTCGACTTCTGGGGACCCGAGACCTCGCGCTTGATCGTGCAAGCCCCCCAGGTCGAAGCCTGGCGCCTCGCGCCGGAGAGCTCGCCTGAGGCTGCCGCTCGGCAGCCGGATGCTGCGGGCGAAGCGCCCGCGCGGATTGCCGTCGGAGAGCGGGCCTGGGTGGTCATCGATCGCCAGGAGATCAGCACGCCGACCCAGGCGCCCGGCTCGAGCCACGTGCGGCGGAGCCTCGTCAACGACCAAGGCTTCGACTGGAGCGACACTGCCGACCCGTGCCAGACGGATTGGCAGTACGCGCTCCGTTTCGAGGACGGGCCGCGCACCGAGACCGTGCTGATTGGACTCGACTGCCCGCGGCTCTATGTCGTCGGTACCCACCAGCAACAATCGATCCGCCCGATGGTGCCGGCCTTGCGTGAGTTCTTCGACGAGCTGTTTCCGCGGTAAACGGCACGCGCACCGAATGCCTCGAGCCGGGGACCTCGGGTCCGCGGCGCCACCGCGCAGGGTGAAGTTGAATCAGGCGCGAACTCCGGCCGAACTCCCCGGGCCTGAGGCCCGGGGCTCGGTGAGATACGGTGGGGAGTGCGCTCGGTCTTCCACGCGCGCTTAGCGCCCGCGGACGAGATCCTGCACGACTTGCTCCAGGAGCGCCACGGCGGCGGGCGGGAAGCCCTTCGGTTCGGTGCTCCAGAAGTTCACCGTCACCTTCTGACCACCGAGGGTCGCCGGAATGTGGAGGCTCGACTGGACTCCCTTGTTGTGCATCCGCGCGACGACCGAGCCCTTGGCTGTCGAGAGGTCCTCGACCACGACCGGCTTCTCCGCGCCGAGCACCTCGGCCAGCATCTGGCCTTCGGCCTTAATCACGGTATTGGTCGTGCGGAGCGTCGTCTTGAGGCCGTCGATCTCTTCGACGTGCTTGGCCCGCAGATTACCGTCGGCGACGGTGGTGATGCAGACGCGGTCGATTTGCGGAACAAGGTCCTTGAGGTAGTAGGCGAAGAACTTGAAGTCCTCGTCCTTCTCGAGGCCCTTGGCGGCAACCTGCTTGAGCTGCTCGTCCATGATCGCTCCGCCGGCCTCGGCGAGTTTCTGGAACTCCTCGACGCGAGACTTGCGCGGCGGCTGCGGCTTGGTCAGGTCCTGGTCGACGAGCGCCATTTCGAACCAGCCGAACATCATTTCTTCCCAGGTCTGCTCGCCCCAGCGAACCTCGACCGTGGGATCCGGGTTGTTCAGGTTGTTCTCCGAGTTGTCGAAATGCGCCACGCAGTGGAGCTTCGAGCCCTTGGGCATCAACTTGGGCTCAGACAGGATGTACGTCGTCTGCCAGGCAAAGTCGTAACGCGGCACCGAGAGGAGCGTCTCGACCGTGCCGTCGGGCATCACGGCGTTGTAGACGAAATCCTTGCCGCGCACGTGCATGTGCGGCGACAGCGAGATCAACAGCGAGTCCTCGCGGAAGGCGAACGTCGATTCGACCTCATGGTGATCGGCGCCGGCCGGAATGCGGAAGGTGAAGTTGCCCGCGTTCTTCACGGCAACTTCCTTCTGCACCTTCTGCGGATCGGCGAACACGACGCCCAGGTAGCTCCGATCGCTCTGCGCCACGCCGTTGGGGGTGTAGTGCATCTGGAATAACAGCTTCGAACCCTTCGGCACGAACCGCGCCAGGTGATCGGGCAGGATCGGCATCCGCAATCCCGGGGCGAACGACGCCAGCCAATCGGTCCGCAGCCGGCTCGTCGCGCCGGTCTTCGGTCCCTCGGGCGGAACCAGGAACATCACCACGTGATGGACCACCGCCGGATTGCCCGCCTTCGGCTCGATCGCCTTGATCCACTTATCCTCGGTCCAGCCGGGATCGACGACGAACGACTGATACGGCACCGTTCCTTCGGCCGGGACGTCGAACGGCTCGTCGCGCATATAAATGATCTGGTCGGGCTGGCCGATCTGCCAGCCTTCGACGAACGTCGGGGCGGGCGGGAGCTTGCTGGGGTCGCCTTCGGGCGCGCCGGCCGCGACCCACTGGTGGATCACATCGCGCTCGGCGTCACTCAAGCGGCAGTCGTTGACGAACTTGCCGAACTTGGGATCGGCGTGCCACGGGGGCATCCGCCCCTGGTCGATCACCTCGACGATCATGTCGGCCCAGCCGACCACCTCGTCATACTTCGAGAGCGAGAACGGCGCGAGCTGACCCGCACGATGGCACTCGACGCAGTTCTTGTTGAGCACCACGGCCACTTCATTGAAGGTCACCTTGCTCGCGGGATCGGGGGTCCGCACGCGGCCGATCAAGCAGCCCTGCGCGGTGATCTCGGGCTGGCTGACGGGCTTGCCCGCCAGCAGTTCGTCGAGGGCTTCGGCCAGGTCGCGGCGCTTCGGAGCGTCGAGCTGATAGCCGACTCCCGACGGCTCGAAACCATACTGATCGTCGATGCGACCGGCGTAGACGACCTTGCGCTCGCCATCGAGGACGAAGACTTCTGGCGTACGCGTGGCGCCGATCTGATCGGCCACCACGTTGCCCAGGTCTTTCAAGAGCGGGAAGTGGATGTTGTGCACGCGGGCGTACGCGGCCAGCTCGGTCACCGAGTCCTGCTGGTTGGGGCTCAGCCCCAGGAAGGCGACCCCTTTCGGCTCGTAGTCGGCAGCCAGCTGCGCGAGGCGCGGGCCATACAGCTTGGCCAACGGGCATTCGGTTCCGAGTACTGCCAGCACGATCAGCTTTTTGTCGGCGACGTCGGCGAGCTGATGCGGTTGACCGCGGAAATCCTTGAGCGCGAAGTTCTCGACCGTTCGCCCGACAATCGACTTCTCGGCGGCGAACGACGAAGTGGCCGCGAGAGCCAGACCTACGAATACCAAGCTGACTCGCCGGTGCGCGCGCATCGGACGAACTCCTTTAGATTTGCCGTCGGCCGCGACGAAGGGATCTCGCGCGGACCGTGCGATCGATGTTGGCCTTGCGGAAACCAACTGCGGTGCTTCTCGACGATTGCCTGCGGACATCGCGCCGCGGTCGCAGCCGCTGCGCGAGAGAACTATCGACAACCCACGATCATCAACGCGGAACGAACTCCGCTCAGACAGGTGGCGGACGAACGTCCGCACGACGCTTCCCACGAACTCAGGACCTTACCCCGCGCGGTCGTTAGCCTGCTAACGACCAACCGCATTCTCGGCTCCAGGGTCCCCTGGGTCAAGCTTGGACACTTCCCCAGGGGGGTAGGTCGCCCGCCCGGGATTGCGACACCTCTATCCCTCTACCCGGGGCCCATGCGCGGGGTTTCAAGCCGGCCGCGGGAGTCGGTTTGGGCGAGCCCTGACCTGTGAGCTCGTGAACGAGCCCGATCAGGAAACAGAGCCCCTATCAAGTCCTCCTCGCGATAGGGTTAGGCATCTTCTACCCCGGCGATCGCCATTGGATTTTCGGTGCGTCGCGAGCTAGCATTCAATTAGCACCATATTCAATGCTAATTTCGGGAGATTTAGATGGCGGTCAATCTTGCCACCGGAATCGACTCGCTCACCAACTTCAAACGGCAGACCGCCGATTACCTAGCCCGGCTCCGCTCGACCGGCGAGCCCGTGGTGTTGACCGTCAATGGCAAGGCGGA